>JAUNHO010000193.1 GCA_030523905.1 Bergeyella zoohelcum | reverse complement strand
GTACCGCTTCCAAAACTTCTGGATGTGTATGCCCCAAAATTGCAGGCCCCCAAGAATTGATATAATCTACATAATTTCTATCATCAGCATCGGTAAGGTACGCACCCTTTGCAGATTTCATAAAAACAGGCACTCCACCTACGGATTTGAATGCACGAACAGGAGAATTAACCCCACCAGGAATATATTTTTGAGCCTCTTGAAATAAGGCAGAACTTCTTTGGTATAACATTATTTTATTTTTATAATTATTATCGTTTTATTATCAATTTAATAATTTAACTTCTTGGCTTTTTGGTTTGAAGATAAATCAGTTGCCCCAATCTAGGTTGCTCTTTATCAGACATTCGGTTTTTAGCATATAATCTGGATAATTTTACTCCAAATTTCTGCGAAATCAATCGCATTGTATCTCCAGCCTGTGCGGTATAAGTAGGCGTATTCCCTCTACCGCGTTTAGATTCTAAAAACAGAATATCATTTTTGCGTAGATTTGTACCGAAAAGGTCATTCCATTTTATCAGTTTTTTTTCTGCAATACCGAATTTTTTAGCCACCGCAGAAAGCCTCATATCGGCGGGGAGAACGATGTATTTCATACCACCATTAGGGTGATTTTTCACTAAAACATCATTCAGAGTTTTAGCCGTATTTGTATTTTCTATAATGGTTTTTGCAGAAGTTGGAACCTTTGCCATAGAAGGCTTCATCACAGGTTTTACTTCTACTTTTTTTTCTTCATTCTTTGCTAAAACAGGATTATCATTTTTCCAATTAGGATAAAGTTTAGCAATAGCATAATTCACATTTTTAGACGAAACATTATCAAATTCGTAAAGCCTATGCTTTTCTATTTTATCTATTAAAATATAGGCGTATCGTGGGTTGGTGGCATATCCTGCTTTTTTCAATCCGTGAGCCCAAGCCTTGTAGTCTCTCATATCCAAGGTAAAAAGTTTCTGATAAAACTTTCTGTATTTCAAGAATTTAGAATGGTCTTCATAGGATTGGCGAGGGTCATCATAGACACGAAAACACTCATTGGGAGCGTCATCGGTATGTTTCATTGTTTTGCCCGTCCAGTCTTCTTTACACTTGATTCCAAAATGGTTATTGCCCTCTCGTGCCAATCTACTTTGTCCTCCACCAGTCTCCAAAATCCCTTGTGCAAGAGTGATGGAAGCAGGAATTTGATATTTTTCCATTTCTTCTACGGCATACTGAGCAAACTGCTGAATGTACTGCTCATCGGTGGTCCATTGCTGAGATTGGTAATGAGCCGAACCCACTAAACATAAAAATGACAATATCGTTTTTTTCATTTTCTCTATTTTTATTTCGTTTTATTGAAAATTTATCAATTCTCTATTTTGTTTTTTTAGCATTTCATTAGCACCTTTTATTCCCTGCAAACCACCTGTGTGAAACGCCAAAATTTTACTCCCATTTGGAAAATAGTTTTCATCTATTTTTTGCAATAAAACTTGCATCATTTTCCCTGTATAAATAGGGTCTAACGGCAGTTGATTAGCCTCATAAAAAGCATTAATGAAACGGATATTTTCTTCCGATATTTTTCCATATCCTCCGAAACTGGCTTCAAAAAGTGTGAAATTCTTATTTTTAGAAAAACATAATACATTGTTTTCCAGTGATTTATCATCTGCCACCTTAAATCCTAAAACCTTCTGATGTGGCTCGGCGAATTTGGACAATCCTGCTATCGTTCCACCTGTTCCTACCGCAGTGCAAAGATAATCAAATATTTGAGTATCTGTATTTAGCATATTTTTCACACCCTCCACCGCTAAGGCATTAGTTCCGCCTTCTGGAATGACCAAAGCATTAGCAAACTCTTCTTCTAATTCACTGGTAATCTTTACCTTATCTCTATATTCTATTCTTGTAACAAATCTGAATTGCATTCCATTTTGAAAGGCTTCTTTGAGAGTAGGATTATCTTGCCACTTATCTACTAATTCATCTCCTCTGATGATGCCCAAGGTGGGAATTCCAGCCATTTTACCAAAAGCAGAAAGTGCTAAAATGTGATTAGAATACGCTCCACCAAAAGTTATAAGCAACTGATTTTCTTTATTTTGAGACAAATACTGATTTACATTATGAAACAATTTCCAATATTTATTTCCAGAAATTTCCTGATGAATCAAATCTTCACGCTTAATGAATAAACGAATATTTTTCTTCCCAAGTGGTATCTCTTGTATAGGAATTTTAATATTTGGAATTGTAAGCATCTGATGACTAATATCTTGCAAATTTAGCATAAAAAAAGAAAAAACTTTACCTTTTTGTGGGTAAAGTTTTAGGTTTTACAATTCTTTTCGTAGTCTTGCCACAGGGATATTGAGCTGCTCACGATATTTTGCAATCGTTCGCCTTGCGATGTTGTAACCCTTTTCTTTTAGGATTTTCACAAGAGCATCATCGGTGTGAGGTTTTCGTTTATCTTCCTTATCCACAGCATCTTGCAAATATGTTTTTATCTCTTTTGTGGAAACTTCCTCGCCATCATCATTCGTTAAAGAATCTGAAAATAAATCTTTCAGATAGACTATTCCGTTTGGTGTATCGGCATATTTACTTTTCACCACTCTAGAAATGGTAGAAATATCAAAGCCTGTAATATCAGAAATATCTTTCAGAATCATCGGTTTCAGGGATTTATCGTCCCCTGTAAGGAAATAATCTTTCTGTAATTCCACAATGGCGGTAATGGTCTGCATCAGGGTATTTTGTCGCTGATTGATAGCATCTATGTACCATTTTGCCGCATCTAATTTTTGTTTGATGAAAAGTGCAGCTTGTTTGTGGTCAGCAGATTCTTTATCCTTTGAATAAGTATTAAGAATATCCTTGTATTCATCTGATACTCTGAGAGTTGGAGCGTT
>JAUNHO010000192.1 GCA_030523905.1 Bergeyella zoohelcum | reverse complement strand
CTGTTTCCGCTACGGAGTTCAGCATATCATCATCAAACTGCCCAGCGGAAATATCATTAATGATGTCCATTCCCTCATTATAGGCAAATTTTATGGTTTCAGCCCAAAAGGAATCCACCGAAATCAGCGTTTTTGGAAACTCTTTTTTAATAATGGAAATAATGTTTCCCAGCCGTTTTATCTCTACATCAGCGGTAAGAAAATCGGCGTTTGGTCGTGTAGATTGAGCCCCAATATCTATAATATCCGCCCCTTCTTTCAGCATTTTTTCCACCTGATCGAGTGCCAATTTTTCATCAAAAAACCTTCCTCCATCGGAGAAAGAATCTGGCGTAAGATTGAGAATCCCCATTATTTTGGGACGAGATAAATCTAATAATTCTCCTTTTATATTCAGCGTGAATAAACCTTGATCTTGCATTGGGCAAAAGTAGTATAAATCTATAAATTATTTGTAAATTTGTAAAATATTTGACGGAAAAATAAAACCTTGTAAAATACAATGACAACCCTACAATTTGACCATATTATAAAAGAATGCCGTGAGCTTTTTAGTAAAAAAATGAAAGACTACGGCTCTGCGTGGAGAGTACTTCGCCCAAGTTCCATTACCGACCAAATTTACATTAAAATCAACCGCATAAGAACACTGCAAATGACCGATGTAAAAATGGTAGATGAGAGCGAGGAAGAAGGTTTCATTGCGATTGTGAATTACGCCATTATTGGGCTTATCCAACTGGAAAAAGGACTAACGGACAACCTTTCTGAAAACCCTAATGAAATCCTAAATCTATACGACAAATACGCCCAAGAAGCCAAGCAACTGATGGAATATAAAAACCACGATTATGGCGAAGCGTGGCGAGAAATGCGAATATCTTCCATTACGGATTTGATTTACCAAAAAGTCCTCAGAACCAAGCAAATAGAAGACAATAATGGCAAAACCATCGTCTCCGAAGGGCTGAATGCAAATTATTTTGATATGCTGAATTATGCCGTTTTTTGCCTAATAAAACTCTCTGAAAAACAATAAGATATGATAAAAATTATTTTAAGAAACGCCATTGCTGTTATTTTCATTATTTCTGGCTTTGTGAAAGCGGTGGATAGCGTAGGTTTTTCCTTTAAGCTGGAAGAATATTTCTCTCCTACGGTCTTTAATATGCCTTTTTTGGAGCCGTTTGCCCTACCAATTGCGGCATTGGTTTCCTCTTTGGAAATCGTGCTAGGGCTGATGCTTTTACTGAAAATCCAATTGCGAAAAACACTCATAGCCCTGATAAGTTTATGCGTATTTTTTGCATTTCTTACTTTTTATTCGGCTTATTTCAATGTGGTTACCGACTGCGGTTGCTTCGGTGATGCCCTTAAATTCACGCCTTGGCAAAGTTTTTGGAAAGACATCGTTTTACTCGTTGGGCTTATCCTGATTTGGCTTTTTTATCAATCAAAAAATAAGATTGAAAGCAATAATAATTTATTCAGAAAAACGACACTATTAATAGGGATCTTAGCAACCATTTTCATTGTTTATTGGGGAATTTCTAATGAACCTTTAATAGATTTCCGAGATTATAAAATAGGCACTAACCTAAAAGCAGAGAAGGAAAAACTAGCAAAAAATCCGTCTGAATACAAGACTTTTTATGTACTGAAAAACCAACAAACAGGCGAGGAAAAGAAAATCAATAGTGATGATTATGTTCTAGATAAAACCTATTGGCAGGAAGGTACGCCTTGGGAAATTTTGGAAGATAAAACAAGCTCGGAAATCGTGAAACAAGGCTATCAATCGGAGGTTGCGAAGTTCCGAATAGAGGGAAGCAATGGCGAAGACCTCACGGAAAAAATTCTCAATATGCCAAATGTTACGCTCATTTTTTCTTATAAACCAAAAGATTTAAGCCCAGAAATACTGAAAAAAATTGAGCATTTTGCTCTAAACAATACGCCTATTTATGGGATTTCCACGGATATTTCCACTTTCAAAACGATAGAAAACGGCAGTATGGACGGCACGGCTATCAAAACCATTGCGAGAAGTAATCCGTTTGTTTTAATTTTGAAAAATGGTGTAATTATAGATAAAAAACCTTTGAAATAAATATTAAAATAACAATAAAATAGAAAAATATGCAAAAATCTAATAAATCCATTGCAGGATACCATTTATTAATGATACTTTCGGCGGTAGATAATGTTTTTTCACCAGAGGAAGGCATCAAAATACAGGAATATTTAGCGGAAGAATTTCCGTTCAGAATTAATCTAGACAACGAGCTAGAAGTCATCGCTACGCTGAATCCAGAGGATTGGAAAGACCATTTTGAGTTTCACGCTCATTGCTTTTTGGAAGACTCTACCGAAAAGGAAAGACAGGGGTTCATTGCTTTTGCAAAATCGCTCATCAAGGCAGACCAAAAGGTAAGTGATGACGAACATCGTTTTTATAAATTACTAAAAAACATTTGGAAAATCAGTTAATTATGGATTTAGAAACCCTACGAAACTACTGCCTTTCCAAGCCTTTCGCCTCGGAGGATATGCCCTTTGGGGAAGATTTTTTGGCCTTTCGTGTTTTGGATAAAATCTTTGGAATTATCAGCCTAAAACAATGGGAAGAAGGGAAGCAATTTATCAACCTAAAATGCAACCCAGATAAGGCCATAGAACTTCGTGAAAATTATGAAGGTATAAAACCTGGCTACCATATGAATAAAAAGCATTGGAACTCCGTAGGGCTAAATTTTGGGGATATTTCTCCCTCTTTTCTGAAAGAATTAATAGACCACAGCTACACTTGCGTAGTGGAAAAAATGCCCAAAAAACAAAGAGAATTGATAATTTCATCTTAAAATTCTCGGAAATTATTTCTTATCTAAAAAAACATATCTCAAATAATTATTTGCTTGATATACCAAAAAAGTCTTATCTTTCGGTAAAAT
>JAUNHO010000191.1 GCA_030523905.1 Bergeyella zoohelcum | reverse complement strand
ATGAAACGATGCACAAAAAGCCCACTTATACGGATATTAGCACGGAAATTAATGCTTTTTTCTCCCGAAAAGTGGCTCTGCTTTTGCAATTAGGGATAAAGGATATTATTCTAGACCCTGGTTTTGGTTTTGGTAAAAGTATTGAAAATCAGTATAAAATGATAGATGAAGTGGCGAGTTTTGGTTTGGGTAAATATCCAGTTTTGATAGGGATTTCCAGAAAATCTTTTATCTATAAACCATTGGGGAAAACGCCTTTGGACATCAATGAAGAGACGCAAAAACTTCATCTGAAAGTTCTAAAACAAGGGGCAAAAATTCTCCGTACACACGATGTCGCCGAAACTAAAAAAACGATTGATTGTTTTTTGCAGAACTAAAAAAAGGAGATAAAAATCATCTCCTTTTTTTGCGTTATTCCAGTAAATCTGGTCTTCTTTCTTGGGTGATGCGTAGGGCTTCTTCGTGTCGCCATTCTTCTATTTTTTTGAAGTTACCACTCAGTAAAACCTCTGGAACTTTCAGACCTTTGTACTCTTCTGGGCGGGTATAGATAGGCGGTGAAAGTAGCCCATCTTGGAAACTATCCGTCAAGGCACTTTGCTCGTCATTTAGCACGCCAGGAAGCAACCGAATGATAGAATCTGACAAGACACAAGCCGCCAATTCGCCACCTGTTAGGACAAAATCCCCAATGGAAATTTCCTTCGTGATGTGCAAATCTCTTACCCTTTGGTCTATGCCTTTGTAATGCCCACAAACAAAAATAAGATTTTCTTTGATAGATAAAGTGTTGGCAATCTTTTGGTTAAGGGTTACGCCATCAGGGGTGAGGTAGATGATTTCATCATAATTTCTTTGGCTTTTTAGTTCAGAAATACACTTGTCCAAAGGCTCTACCATCATCACCATTCCAGCACCGCCGCCGTAGATTTCATCGTCTATTTGCCTGTGTTTTCCTATGCTCCAATCTCTCAATTGATGAAAATGAACCTCTGCTAAACCTTTATCCATTGCTCTTTTTAAGATGGAGGTTTGGAAGGGGCTTTCCATTAGCTCGGGAAGTACGCTTATGATGTCTATTCTCATTTTATGTTTTTTTATTTATTTTGATTTTTTACAGGAGCGGTAATGAGCCTTAGAGATGAATCTCTGTTGAAATAGCTCCACATCCAGTTGAAGAAAATCGCCAGTTTATTCCTTACAGAAAGTATCAGCATTAGGTGAAGGAACATCCAAAAATACCACGCAAAAGTGCCTTGAAACTTTAATTTTGGCAAATCCACAACGGCTTTATTTTTACCAATGGTCGCCATACTTCCAAGGTCTTCGTACTCATATTCTTTCCAGTCTCTAATGGATTTTTTTAGAAGATTTCGTCCTAAATTCTTCCCTTGATTGATGGCCACATTTGCCACTTGTGGGTGTCCGTGTGGATATTTTGGCGTTTCCATATAAGCGATGTCGCCAATGGCAAAAATATTCTCATAACTTTCAACGCGATTGTAACGGTCTGTTTTATAGCGGTTTCTTACCATTATTTCTGGGTTTAGCCCTTCAATAATATTGCCTGTAACACCTGCCGCCCAAATGACATTGTTGGAAGGAATTTCTTTTCCGCTTTTTAGATAAACTTTGTCGCCATCATAGTTTGAGACAATTTCACCCGACATAAATTCAACGCCTAAATCCTTCAAATATTTCTCGCACTTGTCCTGTGCCTCTTTGCTCATCACATTCAGAGGTTTTTCCGTAGCACTTACAAGTATGATTTTTAGGTTTGAAAAATTCATATTGGGGTAATCTCGCGGGAGAATATTTTTTTTCATTTCAGCAAAAGCCCCAGCCAGTTCCACACCCGTTGGCCCACTGCCTACAATTACAATGTTCCAGTTGCCGTCATCGGTGCGAGAGCGTTCAATGATGAGTTTCTCAAAGGTAAGCAAAACTTTATTGCGAATATTAATGGCCTCTTGGGTGTTTTTCATTCCGTAGGCGAGGGTTTCAAGTTTTTCATTTCCGAAGAAATTAGTTTTGCAACCTGTGGCAATAATGAGTTTGTCGTAAGAAAACTCTCCATCGCAAGTCAGGATTTTGTTTTGCTCGGGAATAATTTTTTCAACCTCGGTCATTCTAAAACGAATGTTTTTGGAACGCTGAAAAATTTTCCTAAAAGGGAACGAAATATTACTCGGTTCAATACGCCCACACGCCACTTGATAAAACAAAGGTTGAAACATATGATGGTTCATTCTATCAATCACAATAACTTTTTTGTTTTTATTGTTGAGTTTTTGAGCAAGTTGAAGCCCAGCAAAGCCTCCGCCTATAATGATGATTTTTTCGCGTGTTTCCATATTAGGGCAAAATTAGTGATTTTTAATGAGAATATTTAGTTTTCCAAAATTTCTTGAAATTCTAGCCAGCGGAGTTCCATTGCTTCTAGTTGGTCTGAAAGTCGCTGTAAATCAGCAGAAAGCGTGGTGATTTTCTCGTAATTACTTTCATTATTTAGGGCTTCCAAGATTTTATTTCGCTCGGCTTCTATTTTCGGCATATCGTTTTCTATTTGCTCCAATTCTCGTTGTTCTTTGAAGGATAATTTTCGTCTAGAATTAGGCTGAGGATTTTTAGATACTTCCGATGTTTTTTCGGTTTTAATTTCTTGATTTTCAGTGGAAATACTTTTATTCTGCTCACGATATTCGGAGAAATTTCCAGTGAAATTTTTTATTTTTCCATTACCCTCAAACGCTAGAATATGCCCCACAATTCTGTCCATAAAATAACGATCGTGAGAGACAATGATGAGGCAACCTTGGAAGTTGAGCAGGAAATTTTCTAACACCGTGAGAGTAGGCAAATCCAAATCATTAGTAGGCTCATCGAAGATGAGAAAATTAGGATTTTCGTAGAGTACTTTCATCAAATGAAGACGGCGTTTTTCCCCTCCTG
>JAUNHO010000190.1 GCA_030523905.1 Bergeyella zoohelcum | reverse complement strand
TTTGATGACCTCTAAAATCTCATCTCGCTCCACAGTAGTAAGCATCTCTTTTCTATGAAACTAATCGCTTGAGTTACATTGAGTTTCATTTGGAAAATATATCGGTAGATTTTTTGGATTTCAAAAATTTTCTCGTTAGAGAAACCTCTTCTTCGCAATCCCACGGAATTAATTCCAGCGTAAGACATTGGTTCTCTGGCTACTTTTACATACGGCGGAATATCTTTTCGTACTAAAGTTCCACCAGAAATCATAGCGTGTTTGCCTATTTTCCCAAACTGATGAACCGCCGAGAGACCGCCCATCACGGTATAATCCCCAATCTCCACATGCCCAGCAATACCACAGCCATTGACGATGATAACATTATCGCCCAGCACACAATCGTGAGCAATATGCGAGGTCGCCATTATAAGGCAATTATTCCCCACTTTGGTATATCCAAGTGCTTTCGTTCCGCGGTTGATGGTAACACATTCCCTTATCGTTGTATTATCACCGATAATCACCTGTGTATCTTCTCCATCAAATTTCAAATCCTGCGGAATAGCAGAAATCACCGTGCCTGGAAAAATCTTACAATTCTTACCAATTCTCGCTCCGTCCATTATGGTAACATTAGGACCAATCCAAGTGCCTTCGCCAATTTCCACATCTCCTGCGATGGTTGTAAATGGCTCTATGATAGCATTTTTCGCTATTTTGGCTCTTCTATCTACTGCTGCTAATTGATGAATCATTTAGTCTATTTTTGTTTTTGCAACCTGTGCCATTAGTTCTGCCTCTACCACTACGCTATCTCCCACATAGCCATAGCCTTGCATATGCACAATGCCTCTACGGATAGGTGCAAGTAGATCTAGTTTGAAAATCAGCGTATCCCCAGGCACTACTTTTTTCTTAAATTTCACATTATCAATCTTCACAAAATAGGTAGAATAATTCTCTGGATCTGGAACATTTGCTAATACCAAAATTCCTCCTATCTGTGCCATTGCCTCTATCTGAAGTACGCCAGGCATCACAGGTTCTTTTGGAAAATGTCCCACGAAGAAAGGCTCATTCATTGTAACATTTTTAAGACCTACGATATGGCTATCCGAAAGTTCTAACACCTTATCTATCAATAAGAAAGGTGGGCGATGTGGCAATAGTTTCATTATCCCATTAATGTCATAAACTGGAGCCTTTGCCAAGTCAAAATCTGGGACATTTTTCTTCTTTTGAAGTTTCCACTGGCGGTTAAGTTTTTTCGCAAACTGAGTATTCACGAAATGCCCTGGTTTATTGGCTATTACCTTACCTTTTATTTTCACACCTACCAATGCCAAATCTCCTATGACATCTAATAATTTATGACGAGCCGCCTCGTTGGGATAGTTCAAAGTAAGATTGTCTAAAATCCCATTAGGGCGAATAGAAATATTATCTTTTTTGAAAGCTACTTTTAGTTTTTCCGTGGTCTCTGGGGTCAATTCTTTATCCACATAAACAATGGCATTACTGATGTCTCCCCCCTTTATCAAACCGTGGTTTAGAAGCATTTCCAACTCGTGAAGGAAACTAAAAGTTCTCGCACTTGAAAATTCATTCTTGAACTCGGAAATATCTTTCATCGTAGCATTCTGAGTACCAAGTACTTTTGTACCAAAATCTACCATCGTGGTAATTTCATAAGTATCGGAAGGGATAATGGTAATCTCCGAACCTGTATTCGGGTCGGTATAGCTCATCACCTCCTTTACTATAAGGTATTCACGCGGGATTTCCTGCTCTACCACGCCTACTTTCTCTATGGCTTCCACAAAAAACTTAGACGAGCCGTCCATAATCGGAGGTTCTGCACTATTCATTTCCAAAATAGCATTATCTACATCCATACCGACCAAAGCCGCCAAAAGATGCTCACAAGTATGGATTTTCACACCCAGTTTTTCCAAGGTAGTTCCTCGTTCTGTACTAGTTACATAATTCACATCTGCCTCTACCTGTGGCTGACCTTCCAAATCGGTTCTTACGAATACGAAACCTGTATTTTCCTTCGCTGGTTTCATCGTAAGAGTTACTTCCTTACCTGTATGCAGACCTATCCCCGATAGAGAAATTTCTGCTTTTAGAGTTTTTTGTTTATCACTCATTAGTATTATCTTTTGAGTTATTTTCTAATTTTTCAATTCTTTTTACAATATCTGTAAAATTTCTAAAATGAACATAATTTCTACGATAATCTCTAGCCGAAATCGCTGGTGAGCCGTATAATATCTCGCCATCTTTGGCATTGGCATTCACACCACTCTGTGCTTGTATTTTCACCTGATTACCTATATTAATATGCCCCACGATACCGACCTGACCGCCAATCTGATTCCAATCTCCAATGGTAGTAGAACCTGCAATACCAGCCTGTGCCGCGATGACATTATTCTGCCCAACTTTCACATTATGAGCAATTTGTATCAAATTATCAATCTTCGTACCTTTACCTATAATGGTAGAGCCTATCGTCCCTCTATCTATGGTGCAATTCGCCCCTATCTCTACATCATCAGCAATGACCACATTTCCTAGTTGCGGAATTTTCACATATCCGTCAGCAGTTGGCTGAAAACCAAACCCATCTGACCCCACAACCGTATTGGAATGAACGACACAATTGTCTCCTATCACACAATAATCATAAATGCGAACTCCGCTATAAATCTTACAATTTTTACCGATTTTCACATTTTTACCGATAAAAACCTGCGGATATATCTTAGAATTATCTCCTATTTTTACTTTTTCGGAAATATAAGTAAAAGCCCCCACATAGGTCTCCTCGCCTATTGTAGCGGTCTGATGGATTACAGCCCCTTCTTCCACGCCTGTGCGATTATCTTGCTTCATTTCATTGTACAAATTCATCAAAATCTGAAATGAAAGATAGGCATCTTCCACCGCTATAATAGTAGGTTTAT
>JAUNHO010000189.1 GCA_030523905.1 Bergeyella zoohelcum | reverse complement strand
CTTTTATTGAATAAAACACGCTGTCGCAGTATAACAATTAGAATTTAACCACGATAGAATGGCTTCAATCGGTTGAATAAATAAGTTTTGATTAAATGTTATAAACCCCTTGTGCATTTATAAAACATTTCATATACTATTAATCATTTATTAAATAGTTGTATTTCTAAAATAAACGAAGTGGCTTTGTTTATCATAAATTATCGGACAATTTATTCAAATTTTCTTTGTTTCTCTTTGTGTTGAAAAAAAATAACGCAAGGATAAACAAGTTTTTTATTGAAAATTCTTGAATCTTTTTAAGCTAAACAAAGATGCTAACGCTTACTTTAAGTAAAACAATGTTCTAAATACACCAACAAAATTTTCCGAAGAAAATGGAGAAAAATTAAGCCTCTGGGGGCGGAGAAAATATGACCAAATATGGGCTAAGATGAGTAGAATCATCTATGGGAATGAAACGCTTTTCCACAGAAATTGTAGAATAAAAAGCGATAAAATCTGCCACTTCCAGCACTTTTGGAAGGGTCTTTTCAAGCAGATTGGAGGAGGTAGAGTGGGTTTCCTCTTCGGACATTACAAAGTTGGCATTGGGTATATCCATATCAAAAACACTGGCAATTCTCGGTAAAGCCATGATATTGATAAATACGAATAATACTTATATTTTCCAAAGTTTTTTCACTGGTTTTTTTGGATTTTGTGCGGATTAAATCTCGCCTTTTTTGGTTTTAAGCCAGTTAGAATTAGTTAAATCATAAACTCTTTGAATATCGTGAAGAACCTCCTCAAAATTGATATTCAAATCGATGAGTTTTCCTGTTGCCAAATCAAACACCAATCCGTGTACGATAGGGTATTTATCCAGCAAATACTGCTCTTGCACACACGCCATTTTGATGACATTGATGCACTGCTCCTGCACATTGAGTTCCACCAATCGGTTGTACCTTGCGTGTTCATCGGTGATAGATTCCAGCTCTTTTTGGTGAAGCCTATACACATCACGGATATTTCGTAGCCAAGGATTCAAAAGACCGAAATCCTGTGGAGTCATTGCCGCTTTTACACCGCCACAGCCATAATGCCCACATACAATAATGTGCTTTACTTTTAGGTGTTCTACCGCGTACTGAATCACCGCTGTGGAGCTCATATCCAGTGTATTGACCACATTGGCAATGTTCCTATGCACGAAAACCTCACCGGGCTTCATTCCCATCAATTCCTCTGCCGTAGCACGAGAATCGCTACACCCTATGTAAAGGTATTCTGGGCTTTGCCCCTCTGCTAATTTTGAGAAGAAATCGGCATCTTCTCCGAGTTTCTGCTCGATCCACTTTTGGTTGTTTTCAAAAATGGTTTTGTACGAATCATTCATATTAAAAAAATTAAAGTTCGCCACAAATATAGTAAAAAAAAAATTAGATTTTGTTGTTAATATACCCTTCCGTAGCGTTTTCTTTTGAAATGATTTGGGCAGGATTTCCCATTACAATGGCATTATCAGGAACATCGGTATTTACATACGAGTTTGGAGCGATAAGCACATTGTTTCCAATCTTAATTCCGCCTACTATCACCGCATTAGCTCCTATCCAAACCTCATCTCCAATTTCTGGAACGCCAATGAACTTCCCACGATTTGCCTGACCAATGGTTACCCCTTGTGCAATGTTGCAATTTCTCCCAATTTTCACTTTTGGGTTGATGACCAATGCTCCCCAATGTCCCAAATAAAAACCCTCGCCGATTTGTGTTTCAGGGTAAATCTGAAAGCCGTATTTGATTTGATAACGCCTTAAAATCAATCGCCAAATCATTCCCAAAACAGGTGTTTTTTGGTAACGCTGACAATTTCTAAAAACATAAATAAAATGCAAATTGGGATTAAAACATTTTTTCAACATCTGAAAATGCGACAGCCATTTTCCGCTTTCTCGGTAGAAATCTCTTTGTAGAGTGGAATACATAAATGAAATTTAGAAGTTCGTATATTATAAAGGACTAAAAAACATCCTTATTTCTATTTTAGCAAAAATAGAGAATAATTTTATAGTATCATTAAAAATTACATAAAAAAACTTGTTTAGCCTTGTGTTATTTTTTCAACACAAAGATAAACAAAGAAAATATGAATTATTAGATAGGCAGTTGGCAGGAAGCAATCAGTAGTTAGCGGATAGCGGAATGCTATTTAAAAATTTCAACCACTATGTAAGCAATTGAATATTAATAACATATAAAGCCTTTTATAAATATACAAAGGGTTTAAATTCTTTTTACGAATGCGTCAATATCTCAATTAAAAATTAAGCCCAATGAGGGTCAGAGATTGAAATTTTTCCACTTTCCGCTCTGCCAGAAAAATGCCACTCGGTATTGTTTTCTTTAACCATCACATCATACCAGCCTGATTTTTGCGGCGTATTAATCTTCAATTTTTCTTGTTTATTTTTTAATTGAATTGTTGATATTTTTCCTGAGTAAGCATCTTTTATTTCCAAAATGACGGGCTTTTCAAGGTTTTTCCTTTCAAAAATCAAATAAATATTGGCATTCTCATCGTTCAGAAGTTTTACCTCAACATTGGGTTGGCTTTCAGATTTGAATTTTCTGTAAAAACCATTAGGAGCAAATACCTCAAAATCATAAGAATTGTTGTCGATGAAATGATCAAGTTCCTGATGCTCATACAAAGCGTAAGAAAAATAGAAATCTTTATCGCTGTTCAGTTTTTTTCTATCATACATGATGAGCGGTACACCTGTGTTAGTAAAATTTTTCATTTTTATCGTGTCATCTTGAAGATTGACGATGAAATGATAAGGCAACGGATTGGATTTTTTAATTCCTTTTTCCTGAATATCCAATAAATCTGGCTGTAAGTTATTGTCATCAAACCAAGAAAATTTCGGTATAGGTTTATTTTTAGCGGAATTAATTTGCTGTGCAAATTGTTTTTG
>JAUNHO010000188.1 GCA_030523905.1 Bergeyella zoohelcum | reverse complement strand
ATGCAACTGCTATTAATTTTAATGATTTCATAATTTATAATATTGTATTAACGCTACAATTTTACATAAAAAAGTATAAATATTAAAATTATTTTTTGGTTTTATTAAATATTTGTTATATTGATAATTTATTTGCCTTGTTTTTAATAAAAATAAAATCCGCTCTGTAAATAGAACGGATTTATTATGAATTTTTTATTTCGTTTAGATTTCAGCAAAGCCACTGACACCTAACTTCTCTGCTAAAAGTTTGGAAATTTTCTGTTTTAGAGGCTCAATATCAATGTTTTCCATTGCATCATTAGCAAAGGCGTAAAGCAATAAAGCTTGGGCTTCTTTCTTAGAAATTCCCCTTGCACGGAGGTAAAAGAGTGCGTCCTCATTCAGTTGTCCTACTGTACATCCGTGGGAACATTTTACATCATCGGCAAAAATTTCCAGTTGCGGCTTGGTGTCTATGGTAGCCCCTTCGCTTAAAAGAACATTATTATTTTGCTGATAAGCATTGGTCTTTTGGGCGATTTTATCCACGAAAACCTTTCCATTAAACACACCGTGGGCTTTATCGCTAAAAATCCCTTTATAGTTTTGGTAAGATTCACAATTTGGCTGGTTATGATGTACCGCCGTGTGATGATCCACTAGCTGCTCCCCACCGATGACCGTAACGCCATTCATAAACGAGTTGATATTCTCCCCATTATGAATGAAATCCAAATTGTTACGCACCAGTTTTCCACCAAAAGAGAAGGTATTTACGGTAGCCAAACTATCTTTTTCCTGCTTCGCAAATGTGTGGTCTATGAGGTAAGAGGTCTCGCTGTCATTTTGGAGTTTATGCCAATCTGCCTTTGCATTTTCATATACGAAAATCTCCGTAACCGAGTTGGTAAAAGTATAAGTTTCATCAAAATTATGATGGCTTTCAATGATTTCAACCTTGCTTCCAGCCTCTGCAATGAGAAGATTTCTAATATTATAGAAAGTGTTTTTGTGTTGATTTTCAGATAGATAAAAAATGTGAATTGGTCTTTCTATCACCGTATTTTTCGGGATATGAAGGAAAAAACCTGTTTTAGTATACGCCAAATTGAGATTAGTAAATGCTAAATTCGGATTGGCAATTGCGTTGAAATATTGCTCTATCACGGCTTTATGCTGAGCATCAGAGAGGGCAAATTCCAAAGACATAAGTTCCACATTCTCAATAGAAACCTTGGATAGTTCCTTATGAAGTTCGCCATTTACGAAGACAATCCAATCAAAATTTTCCTCGCCAAGGTGCAACGCATCTAGTTGCTCACGCGTGATATGATGCTCTTTGGTAGGGAAAAATTGATATTCTTTCTCCGTGATTTCTTTCAGATGAGTGTATTTGTACTCCTCGTCTTTTTTGGTAGGGAATCCCAGTTGTTCAAACTTTTGCAGAGCCGAATTTCTCTTTTCATTAGCTAGAAAAGAAGTAGGCAAACTGCTTTGAAATTCCGTATTATTGTTGATTATTTGTTCAAATAACGCCATTCTATATTAATTTGGAAATGAGATAATTTGAAGATTCGGAATACAGTTTCCAAATTTTCAAATTAGCATATTATCTAATTTTATTTTACTAGCCAGTCGTAGCCTTTTTCTTCTAGTTCCAAAGCGAGAGATTTATCTCCTGTTTTGATGATTTTTCCATCTGCCAAAACATGCACAAAATCTGGCTGTATATAGTTCAGAAGTCTTTGGTAGTGGGTGATGAGAAGCACCGCATTACCTTCGTTTTTGAAGTGGTTCACCCCTTCGGAAACAATTCTCAGAGCATCAATGTCAAGACCAGAATCGGTTTCATCTAGTATAGCTAGTTTAGGATTGAGCATTAGCATTTGGAAGATTTCGTTTCGTTTCTTTTCTCCTCCAGAGAAGCCTTCGTTAAGGGAACGAGAAAGGAAATCTTTTTTAATTCCCAAAAGTTCAGATTTTTCACGCACCAAAGCCAGCATATCCTTTGCAGACATTTCTTCTTGTCCGTTGGCTTTACGCGTTTCGTTTATGGCAGCTTTGATGAAATTGGTAACGCTTACTCCAGGAATTTCCACAGGATATTGGAACGAAAGGAAAATACCCTTGTGGGCTCTTTCCTCAGGAGCGTCTTCTATGATGTCTTCTCCCTCAAAAAGGATTTCTCCTGCGGTAATTTCATAATCTTCTTTCCCAGCGATAACGGAAGAAAGGGTAGATTTCCCTGCTCCGTTTGGTCCCATAATGGCGTGAACTTCACCAGGTTTTATTTCTAAATTGATTCCTTTAAGGATTTCTGCTCCGTCTTCTATACGAGCGTGTAAATTGTTTATTGTAAGCATTTTTAATTTGTTTATATATTTTTTGTATTTTATTTATCGCAAAGCTAAACAAGTTTTATTTTTATTTTATAAATTAATTTTTAGGAAAAC
Source organism: Bergeyella zoohelcum (assembly GCA_030523905.1). Classification (GTDB taxonomy): domain Bacteria; phylum Bacteroidota; class Bacteroidia; order Flavobacteriales; family Weeksellaceae; genus JAUNHO01. Next base: position 553 of record JAUNHO010000188.1, on the reverse strand, counting down.
AATGGCACTTCGTTCATTAATGAAATACAAGCTTTTGTATAAAATAATCTAAAAATCCAAGCCGTTGGCAACTCTTTTTACTCCATTTTTGAATAAAGGAGAATTAAAATTGAGTAACATTCCTAATTTATAATTACCCAATTTTAAGTAATTCTTCAACTGAGCTGTATGAATATTAGCCAAACTTTCTACGGATTTTATTTCTAAAACAACCTTGTTTTCTATAAGAATATCCATTCTAAAGGCATTTTTTATATGGATTTCTTCATATACAACATCTAAAGATTTTTGTCTTTCTACTTTAAGACCTGCCCTTTCTAATTCATAAACCAAACAGGTTTCATATACATTTTCAAAAAGACCTATACCTAATTTTCTATGTATTTTTAACCCTAAATCAAATACAATTCTTGAAATTTCATTTTCAGTCATTTGTTAGATTTTAGTTTATGATTATTTTGTATTACATAGCGAAACGCTTGCGTTTTGTTTATCTTAAAAAGCAATTATTTTAATAATAAAAACTTTTGTTTCCCCTTGCGTTAAACTCTTA
>JAUNHO010000187.1 GCA_030523905.1 Bergeyella zoohelcum | reverse complement strand
GATTTTGGTAAAGCCTCGGTATAGGTTCAGCAAAGCCCCAAAACGCCCAGCACAAGGGCATTCATAAAAAAAGCGGTACGCCTTTTGTTGGCTTCCGCTTTTCTTGGGTTTCTATTCTATGGTATCTATTTCGTTTATGTCAATGCCTTCTTTCTGCATCTTTTCCCAAAGGAGAAATTTATCCACTTCCGCCATTAGTTTTGGAATGACGAGTGCTAATATAGCGACATCGTCTAGGGAACCGATGAACGGAATGGCAATCTCTGGGAGCAAATCAATAGGCGAGAGGACATACAAAAGCCCCAATGCAGGGAGGATAATGCTGGTCGCCTTCATCTTGTATTTGCCTTGTCGCCAGAGTTTTATCATTCGCCATATGGCAGGTAGTTTCTGTATAAATCCCTTATGCTTTATGGACTGCCTGATGAGTTCTAGTTTTGAAAATTTCATTTTGTACTTAATGTTTTTAATCTATTGACCTGTGACAAAATCTATTCCAAAGCGGTCTTAATGAAATTATAAATTTGTGTTAAAATTACTTTTTCAGTTGTTCTTCTATAAAGTCTAAAACACTTTTGGCTTGCCAGTCTTTCAGTCCTTCCTCTTTCATCAGTACATTTCCATCTTTGTCCAGTATGAAAGTAGTGGGGAAAACTTTGGGCAAAAGACTCTCCTCAATAGGGCTTTGGGCAATATAGACAGGTGCTGTGAATTGGTTTCTCTCCAAAAAGCCTCGCACTTTCTCCTCTTCGTCTTGCATTGCAATGAGTACGAACTCCATTTTTCCCTGCTTACTTTCGTACAAACGCTGTATGGACGGCCACTCTTGCTTGCAAGGCGGACACCAAGTTCCCCAGAAGTTTAGAAACAAAAGCTTTTTTCCTTTGAAGTCCTTCAAATTGGCATTTGGTACATTGATGCCTTTCAACTCTATATCGTAATTCGCATCGCTGATGCTTTCCACGCTTTTGACTTCCGCACTGGTAAATAGCAACTGCCTAAAACTCGGCACTGCAAACACTCCAGCCACTATTATCAGTATCGCAATATATAGGTACTTTTTATTCATTATTAGTAATGGATTTCGGTAAAATGCCTTAAAGTAATTCTAAAATCTCGTTAATGGTATCAGCACCTCTATTCTTGGCGTAATAAACTTGCAAGTCATTATAAAAGGCTTCTCTTGGGTACTCGGTAGGGTTTTCTTTGAATTTTTTTAGAAGTTCCATACCATATTTAGGGCGAGGCCCCCAGACCTTTTGTACATTTAGCTGAGAGTCTAGAAACAAAATCTTGGGAATCGCCTGTGTGCCGTTCGTAAGAAACTGGTTGATGAGTGCAGGGTCATTGTCTCGCAGAAATATCTTTACTTCTATGCCGTTCGTTTCAAAAAACTTAGAAACTACTGGGACTATCGCACTAGCATCACCACACCACGGCTCGGAGATGATGAAGATTTTCCCATTAAATCCTTTCGCCTTGAAGTTTTCCACCTGTTCATCACTGATTTTGAATGTTTTGAGAGCTCTATTCATTCTCTGCATTCCGAGTTCATAGTAATGTAGTTTTTCGTCATTTGCTTGTATTCTGTTTTCGGTTTCCTTTATATATTCGTCAAAGGAAATCGCTTCGTTCCAATATTTTTCCATTTGTAATTATTGTTATTAATAGGTTAAATTCTTCTTATTTTATTGATTAAATACATATCCGCTAAAATGAAAGCCGCCAAATTCTCCACGATAGGCACAGCTCTCGGTACTACGCAAGGGTCGTGTCGCCCTTTCCCCTCAATGGTAATTGCGTTGCCGTTTTTGTCAATGCTTTCCTGTGTGCGAAGTAGGGTAGCAACAGGTTTGAACGCAACGCGGAAATAGATGTCCATTCCGTTGGAAATACCTCCTTGTATTCCCCCTGAAAGGTTGGTCTTCGTGCTGAAATCTTCGTTGAAAAGGTCGTTATGTTCCTTTCCTGTCATTTTTGCCCCACAGAAACCACTGCCGTATTCAAAACCTTTTGCTGCATTAATGTTCATCATCGCTTTTGCCAATTCGCCTTGTAATTTACCGAAGACGGGTTCGCCCAAACCTATTGGGACATTTTTCATTACGCAAGTAATAGTCCCACCAATGGTATTGCCTTCTTTCTTGATTTCCTTAATTTTTGCAATCATTTTCTCGGCGGTTTCTTCATCAGGACAACGGACGATATTGCTTTCTGTTTTACTGAAATCCAAGGCTTGATAAGGTTTTTCGCAAAAAATCTCCCCCACCGATGAAACATACGCATTGATTTCTATTTCAAGTAAAAGCTGTTTTGCCAATGCTCCTGCCACTACCCAGTTCATCGTTTCTCTCGCGGAAGATTTCCCTCCACCGCGATAATCTCGAATACCGAACTTTTGGTCGTAGGTTAAATCCGCGTGGCTTGGGCGATACGCCTCCGCAATATGGTCGTAATCTTTGGACTTTTGGTTTTCATTTTCAATGATGAAACCAATGGGCGTTCCTGTGGTTTTCCCATCAAAAATTCCTGATAAAAACTTTACATTGTCGCTTTCTTTCCTTTGTGTAACGATATTGGATTGCCCTGGTTTCCTGCGGTTGAGTTCGTTTTGTATCTTCTCAAAATCCACCTGCAAACCTGCTGGAAAATTGGTAATAATCCCACCATAAGCCACACCGTGGCTTTCTCCGAAAGTAGAAAGCGTAAGAAAATTTCCTAGTGAAAACATTGTGCAAATATACAGAATTAAATGTTATTTATCATTTTCTTTCCTCTCGTACTCCTCTAAAATATTTTTTATTTTTTCTCGCTCTTTTTTACTAATTTCCCTCCAAATAAATCCTTTTTTTACATTATTATCAATCAATTGTGGCATCATACCGACTTTATAATAATCTTCAAGTGAGCCATAAGAAATAGCTGGAGCAGGAGTATCAAATGCAAAAGGGTAATCTGTAGTAAGATTAAACTGAAAATTTCCTATTTTATGAATTTCATA
>JAUNHO010000004.1 GCA_030523905.1 Bergeyella zoohelcum | reverse complement strand
TCATTAAAAATCATTATATTCGCACAATTTTAATATAAAGAAAAACAAAACATCATAATATGAACAAATTTCAAGAATATAAAAGCCTTGACCTCGTAGGGATAGGGCAGGAGATATTGGGAGGCTGGACTGCTAATAACACCTTCCAAAAAACGATAGATTCCCGCCACGGCAACCCGCAATTCGTGTTTTTTGAAGGGCCACCTTCGGCAAACGGATTGCCTGGTATTCACCATGTTATGGCTCGTTCCATCAAAGATATTTTTTGCCGATACAAAACCCAAAAAGGCTTTCAGGTAAAACGAAAAGCAGGTTGGGACACGCACGGGCTTCCTGTGGAGCTGGGTGTAGAAAAAGAACTCGGAATTACCAAAGAAGATATTGGCAAAAAAATTTCGGTGGAAGACTACAACAAGGCTTGTAAAGAAGCCGTAATGCGTTATACCAATGTCTGGAACGACCTTACCCAAAAAATTGGTTATTGGGTTGATTTAGACGACCCTTACATCACCTACATACCCAAATATATGGAGAGTTTTTGGTGGCTTCTGAAACAGATTTACAATAAAAATTTGCTTTACAAAGGCTACACCATTCAGCCGTATTCGCCAAAGGCTGGGACGGGGCTTTCTTCGCACGAGCTTAACCAACCTGGTTGCTACCGCGATGTTTCCGATACTACGATTGTCGCTCAGTTTAAGGTGAAAAAACTTTCCGAAAAATTAGATAAAATCATCAATAAAAATGTGTTTGACCGCGAGGCTATTGCTGGGGCATCGTGTGGCGGAGCTTTGCATTGGGCAGAAGCTTTGGACGAAACCGAAGCCGAAAAACCAATCTCCATCTTGGCTTGGACAACCACACCTTGGACATTGCCTTCAAACACTGCCTTGGCTGTGGGTAAAGATATTGATTATCTGCTTGTTAAAACTTTCAACCAATATACTTTTGAGCCAATTAATATCATTTTGGCAAAAGTGCTTTTAGAGAAAAATTTCGGTAAAAAATATTTTGCAGGAACTGACGAAGATTTCAAAAACTATTCTTCGGAAAGTAAAAACATTCCTTACCAAATTTTAGCCGAATTTAAGGGAACGGACTTGGAAGGAACAGAATATGAGCAACTTATCCCTTGGTTTAGCCCAGCCGAAAATCCTGAAAAGGCGTTTCGTGTTATCGTGGGCGATTTTGTAACCACCGAAGATGGAACGGGAATTGTGCATATCGCACCGACTTTTGGTGCCGATGACGCTCGTGTTGCCAAAGAAAATGGCATTCCGCCAATGCTAGTGAAAGACGAAAACGATAATTTAGTTCCGCTTGTTAATCTTCAAGGGAAGTTTATCGCTGGGGAAAATGTACCTGAACTTTTCGCCGATAAATACATTAAAAACGAATATTACGATGGCGATACAGCCCCAGAAAAATCGTGGGATGTAGAACTTGCCATTCTGCTCAAGACTGAAAACAAGGCGTTTAAGGTTGAAAAATACACGCACAGCTATCCGCATTGTTGGCGAACCGACAAACCTGTGCTTTACTATCCGCTCGACTCGTGGTTTATTAAAATCACCGAGATAAAAGAGCGTTTGTTTGAGCTGAATAAAGACATCAACTGGAAGCCAAAAGCCACTGGCGAAGGGCGTTTCGGAAATTGGCTACAAAACGCCAACGATTGGAACTTGTCGCGTTCTCGCTACTGGGGAATTCCGCTTCCGATTTGGAGAACCGAAGACGGAAAAGAAGAAAAAATCATCGGTTCGGTTGAGGAACTTTTTGGTGAAATTGAAAAATCGGTTTCGGCTGGGCTGATGAGCGAGAATCCGTTCAAAGGCTTTGTAATCGGTGATTTGTCTGACGAAAATTACGATAAAATTGACCTTCATAAAAATATTGTTGATAAGGTAATTTTAACTTCCGACAGCGGAAAACCAATGAAACGCGAAAGCGATTTGATTGATGTTTGGTTTGATTCGGGGGCGATGCCTTACGCCCAGTGGCACTATCCGTTTGAAAACAAGCAAATGGTTGAAGACACTTGGCGAACTGCCGATTTCATTGCCGAGGGAGTCGACCAAACTCGTGGCTGGTTCTACACGCTTCACGCCATTGCAGGATTAGTTTTTGACGGCATCGCTTATAAAAATGTGGTTTCCAATGGTTTAGTGTTAGACAAAAACGGACAAAAAATGTCTAAACGATTGGGCAACGCCATTGACCCTTTCAAAACTTTGGAAGAACACGGCCCCGATGCTACGCGTTGGTATATGATTGCCAATGCCAATCCGTGGGATAACTTAAAGTTTGATTTAGAGGGAGTTACCGAAGTAAGACGCAAGTTTTTCGGAACGCTTTACAACACTTATTCGTTCTTTGCTTTGTATGCCAATTTAGACGGATTTACTTACGCCGAAGACGATATTGAACTGGCAAAACGCCCAGAAATTGACCGCTGGATTTTGTCGGAATTGCATTGGCTTATCAAAAAAGTTGATGATGCCTTTGCCGATTACGAACCAACAAAAGCCGCTCGTTTAATTTCCGACTTCGTTCAAGAAAACCTAAGTAACTGGTATGTAAGACTTTGTAGAAGACGCTTCTGGAAAGGCGAATACAGCGAGGATAAAATTTCGGCTTACCAAACCCTTTACACTTGTTTGGAAGTGGTGGCGAAACTTTCAGCCCCAATTGCTCCGTTCTTTATGGACAAATTATTCCAAGATTTGAACGCCGTAACGGGCAAAGACAAAGCCGAATCGGTGCATTTAACCAACTTCCCTGTAAGTGATAACGCAATGATTGACAATGATTTGGTTGAAAAAACTCACCTTGCACAGCAAATCACTTCAATGGTTTTCTCTCTCCGTAAGAAGGAAAATATCAAGGTTCGTCAGCCGTTGCAAAAAGTTTTAATTCCAGTTTTGGATAAAAAGACCGAAGGGCAAATTCTTGCCGTGGCTGAACTCATTAAACAAGAGGTGAATGTGAAGGAGCTTCAACTCATCAACGCTGACGAGGCGAATGAACTGATTGTGAAGCAAATAAAACCGAATTTCAAATCGTTAGGGGCAAGATTGGGCAAAGATATGAAAGCAGTTGCTGGGGAAATTTCGCAATTTACGGCAGAGCAAATTTCGGCTTTGGAAACCAACGGAAAAACCCAAGTGGCAGGACACGAAATTAGCCTTGACGATGTTGAAATCACTACCAAAGACATTCCAGGTTGGGCGGCAACCAGCGAGGGCAAACTCACTGTGGCTCTTGACCTTACCATTACAGACGAGCTAAAAGCCGAAGGCGTGGCAAGGGAGTTTATCAACCGCATTCAGAACCTGCGAAAAGACAAAGGTTTTGAGCTAACCGACCGCATTAGCATTGAAATTGAAGAAACATCGCCTTTAGTAGCCGACATTCTGAAAAACAAAAGCTACATTTCCGCCGAAGTTTTAGCCGATAACATCGTGGCAGTTTCAACCATTGCCAACGCCGATACCTTGGAAATAGATGAGGTGAGTTTCTCGGTGAAAATTGAAAAAGCCTAGATATTAAAACAGGTTCAGGATAGTGGGAGTTGTTAATTATAATTATTCTTCAATTATCTTGAACCTATCATAAATTGTTTATTTTTAGTAATTTTTTTAACAAAAAAGATATATTTTATGAATAATTTTTCGGTATTTATATTCCTGATGATGAATGTATTTGTGTTGGGGCAAAATTATAAAGTAACTTATGAACAATATTTTGAGGGGAAATTACAAGAAAGTAGGGGGAAAACATTGGTGTACGCTTCTCCGCAAGAGAGCTATATCGTGAATGAACAAGCGATTAATAAAACAATGGAATACCCTTATGAGATATATAAAATAAACAATCAGGCGGCTACGGTGTATAGTTATGGGTTTTTAGGCGACAATAAAACGATTTCTAATATTGATGAAAAGCAAATAGGCAATCAGAAATTTACCTATTCCGAGGAAACCAAAAAAATATTGGGATACCATTGTAAAAAAGCCATTGCTCATATCAATTCTAATACCATTGAAATTTGGTACACCCAAGATATAAAAAACATTATGGGTAGCCCTTCACTTCTAGGGCAGAAACTAGGTTTGGTGCTAGAAATTACCAGAAATGGGTCTCATACAACAAGGGCAGTTGCGGTAAAAAAAGAAAAAAATAATCCAGTTACGGCACTTATAAAAGAAAATACGCCAGTGCTGGATAATATTTCTTACCGAGACGAAATATGGAAGAGCAGATTTACCACTATCCCAGTTTTTGATAGTGTGCAGATTAATTTCGTGAAAGATGTACCCACCGACCCTATTATCAAGAAATACGCACACGGAACGGTAGCAATCAGAAAAGTGAAATTCCCTAAAATTAGTAATGAGCAACAGGTTTTTGCCGAGTTAAAACAATTTTCAAATGGTGATGCTTATGATAGAACGGGGAGCGTTTTTGTCATTCCTCAAAATAAAGAAAAAAGTTTCCTAGATGCTTTGGAAAAAGGGATTGATAGCGTTCCGAATTTTAGCTATAATGGAAAAACCTATAAGGGAATGGTGGCGACGGCAGATTATACTCCTGCACTGGAACTGATGCGTTTCTTTACTTCTTTTGGGATTAAAAAATTTAATCATATCACGCTAAAAGGAAAAAAATGGCACAATGAAACGCCTTACAGACAAGACATTACCGAACTAGCCGATGAGCTGAGCGAAAAAGAACTTTGGGTGGGCGTTTATATTGGTAATTACGATTCAGGGGGGCATATTGTATCATTAGATATTACCATTCATAATAAAGGCAAGAAAAATTGGAACAATAATAAGGTGATTCCGCTGTTTAATACGGTAAATTTGATGGAAAGTGCAGGGCAAGGTTATGCCACACTTTTTGAGAATAAAGAGGGGCTTATGGTAAAGTTTAGGCTAGATAAACCTTTGAAAAATAGTAGATTGAGATACATAAGTACAGGACACGGCGGTTGGGAAAACGGAGATGAATTTGTACCAAAGGAAAATTCGTTTTATCTAGATGGCAAGAAGATATATAGTTTCACGCCTTGGCGTACCGATTGCGGAAGTTATCGCCTTTTCAATCCTGCATCGGGTAATTTTCACAATGGGCTGTCTTCTAGTGATTATAGCCGAAGCAATTGGTGTCCAGGTACGCTTACTACGCCTATGTATATAGACCTTGGGAATCTTTCCGCAGGGGAGCATACCTTGAAATTGGTCATTCCACAAGGAGAGCCAGAGGGAAGTAGTTTTAGCTATTGGAGTACCAGCGGTGTGGTGATAGGGGAAGAGTAGGAGTTTGAAAATAGATAAAAATCCACCAAAATGAGCAAATGCACTACTAAAACAGCCGAAAATCCATTAAAATAAGCGAATACACCACTGAAATAACAAAAAATCCGTTAAAAAATGAAAAGTTACCACTTAAATAATCAAAAAACCATTAAAATAGCAAAAAATCTGTTGGAATAAATAAAAATCCTTAAAAAGATGAATAAATTACTCCCTATAATAATAGAACTTTCAAAAAAGGAGCAAGACCAATTTGATACTCTAATAAAAGAATACAGAACGCAGTTTATAAAGCCTTCTTCCGAGATTGTCAAATTAGTTTTAGAGAAAGATAAATCTTTTCTTAAATTCATAAAAGAAAAGAAAGTGAGTAAATGTATCGCAGAACTAAGGGAAATTGCTTGGCAAGAATATCTAAAAGATGAGGTGGAATTTAATGCCAAACTGATGAAAGATTTGCATAAATTACTACAAACACCGAAGGAAATTTTAGATATTTTAGTAGATAAAGACATCACGAAAAAACAAGGAAAAGAGTTAGAAGAAAGTATTAAAGAACTTTGTGGAGAATATGCAGGGCGAGTGTTTCCGTACATCTATCGGTTGTCGTTAAGCAATACGCAATCTCGCCGTTCAAGAGCAGGGAAAACTTTTGAGGCAATTATCTATAAAATTTATGAAGAATTGGGTTACAATTACGATAGCCAAAGCAAAGTAGGGAGGAAAATCTTTGATAGCGTGGGTTTAGGCAAAAAAGTAGATAGCATTTTGCCAAGTATTGACGCTTTTAAGGAAAGAAGAAACAAAGCCATTATTGGTACGATGAAAACTTCTTTGCGTGAGCGTTGGCAAGAAGTAGCCGAAGAAATAGAACGAACTAAAATACCAGTGATACATCTTTTAACAGCAGATGAAAGCATTCCTAAAAGTAAAGCACAAGAGATGGCTAATCACAATATTATAATTGTAACTTATGATTGGGTGGCTAATTCAGAAGCCTTGAAACAGATGAAAAATATCATTAGTTTTGAAGAGTATTTATTTGATGAAGTTCCTAATATTTTGAATTTTTGGAAAAATGAATAAAATAAAAATAATAGATTTATTCGCAGGAATAGGTGGCATACGAAAAGGATTTGAAAAGGCATCTCCTAACATAGAATGTGTCTTTACCAGTGAGTGGAATAAATATTCTGCTCAAACTTATTCTGCTAATTTTCCTAATGAAGAAATTCACGGAGATATTACTCAAATAGATGAAAATATAATTCCCAATCACGATATTTTATTAGCAGGTTTTCCTTGTCAGCCTTTCTCCCAAGCGGGTCTTAAAAAAGGTTTTTCAGATACTCGTGGGACTTTGTTTTTTGATATAGAAAGAATACTTATAGCCAAAAAGCCAAAAGCATTTTTACTTGAAAATGTAAAACAATTAAAAGGACACGATAAAGGCAATACGCTAAAAACCATTATTGAACATCTTAAAAATATAGGTTATGAAAATGTACAATACGAAATTTTAAGAGCCAGAGATTTCGGACTTCCGCAGAATAGAGAACGGATTTATATCGTTGGGTTTTTGGATAAAAATATTCAATTTGAATTTCCAAAACCTACAAATGAACCTACCAAAGTTGGCGATATTTTAGAAAATGAAGTAGATGAAAAATATACCATTTCGGATAGACTTTGGGCAGGACATCAACGCCGAAAACAAGAAAATAAATTAAAAGGAAAAGGCTTTGGCTATGGAATTGTAAATGAAAATTCAGAATATACCAATACCATTTCAGCAAGGTATTACAAAGATGGAAGCGAGATTTTGGTAGAACAAAAGGGGAAAAATCCACGGAAACTCACTCCAAGAGAAGCCGCAAGATTGCAAGGTTTTCCTGATGATTTTATAATCCCTGTTTCGGACAACCAAGCCTATCAGCAATTTGGAAATAGCGTAGCCATTAATGTAGTGGAACAAGTCGCCAAACAGATAATAAAACATTTGAATTAATAGAATAATGGAAACAGATAAAAACATACATTTGACAGAAGACGAGAAATTATTAATCTATAATGCGATGATACAGATAGTGGAATGGCAATCGGAAAGTTTCACCAAGGAACAACTAAAAACGGCTGAAACTATCATCTATAAATTAACTGGTAAAAAGTAGTTTTTAGAATATCAATCAATACATAAATCAACATTATTTAAAATATGAATAGCGAAAGACAGAGATACAGCGATGCTGATTTGCAGGAGTTTAAGGAACTGATTTTAGAGAAAATAGCCAAGGCAGAACAAGATTTGGCTCTCATTAATCAGAATTTTATGAATGACCAAAACAATGGTACAGATGATACTTCGCCTACTTTCAAAGCCTTTGAAGAGGGGGCAGAAACCCTTAGTAAAGAGCAAAATGCCATATTGGCGGGGAGACAAGAGAAGTTCCTACGCGACCTCCGAAATGCTTTGGTAAGGATAGAAAACAAGACCTATGGCATCTGCCGTGTAACAGGAAATCTTATCCCAAAAGATAGGTTGAGAGCCGTGCCACATGCTACACTGAGCATAGAAGCAAAAAATAAACAGAGATAGTAAGGGAAATTAGATAATTTATTAATTTGAAGATTGGGAAATTCATTATCTAATTTTCAAATTGCCTTATTATTGCATTTCTATTTTAAGTATAACATAATGAAAAAGATAGCATTAGTTACATTGTTTGTCTTGCTGATAGACCAGATTTCTAAAATCTACATCAAGACGCATTTCCACTATGGAGAGAGCGTTTCGGTCTTTGGGCTAGATTGGTTTCGCCTTACTTTTGTGGAAAATCCAGGTATGGCGTATGGTATGCAGTTTGGTGGATTATTGGGAAAGTATGCCCTCGTTATCCTTAGGATTTGCCTAATTGGAGGTATGGTTTATACTTTTAATAAATGGATAAAAGATGGGCGAACTACCAATTATTTACTGATTCCTATGGCGATGATTTTTGCTGGGGCGATAGGCAATCTCATCGATGGAATGCTCTACGGAATGATTTTTGACACAGGTACCGCCTATGACGAAAGCGTAGGAGCGTGGATACAATACGGCGGAATTTCCCAGTTGGTGCCATTCGGTGAGGGGTATTCGCATTTTATGAAGGGCTGTGTGGTAGATATGTTCCACTTTCCGTTGGTAGATTGGCAAGTGCCAGAGGCTTTTCCGTTCATTGGTGGGCAGAGAGTAGAGTTTTTCAAATATATTTTCAATATAGCTGATGCTGCCATCAGTGTAGGGGCGGTTTTGCTTATCATTTTCAAGAAGAAAGCCTTTCCAAATGGTTTTGATATTTAATGAAAAAATATTAATTGGCGGTAATGATTGAAAATAAACCAATAATTGATTAAAATAAATTAGAATATGATATGTTCTTTACGCGGTGTAGTGCAGGAGCTAGCCCCTACTTTTGCGGTAGTGGAGGTGGCTGGTGTGGGCTATTATGTAGGGATTAGTTTGCAGACATCAGAGAAATTATCACAAGGGCAACAGGCGTTTATTTATACCCAGCAAATCGTTCGGGAAGATGCTCATTTGCTTTTTGGTTTTTATACGAAACAAGAAAAAGAGATATTCAATCTACTCATCAGTGTGAGAGGTGTAGGCCCAGCATCGGCACTTATTATGTTGTCATCGCTCAGTCATCAGGAGATTAGTTCGGCTATACTTTCTGGCAATAGTGGGCTTTTGCAAAAGGTAAAAGGCATAGGTGCGAAAACTGCCGAGCGTATCATCATTGATTTGAGAGATAAAATGGAGAAGTACGGCTCTGTGGAGGAAAATATTTCCGACATTAAAGATAATAAAATCAAGGAAGAGGCGTTATCAGCATTAGAGGTATTGGGCATTCCGAAGCGTACGAGTGAGAAGATTGCCGACAAGCTTTTGAAGCAAAACTCAGTACTTTCGGTAGAAGATTTAGTAAAACAAATTTTAAAAAATATATAAGTTTTGGCGAGAAGGAGATTTGTACCTTATAAAGGTATCGCTTTTTTGTTTTTTTGTGCATCGTGGGGTGTGCAGGGGCAGGTTACGGTTTCAGATAGCGGCTCGGAGGAGAGACCTGCCAATATCACGCTACCCAACCCTACCAGATACGAGGCTTTTTATGATGTAACCACAGGCAAGTATTACCTTTATCCCAAGGTAGGGAATGTAGTTACAGGTAGCCCCATAGCGATGTCCGTGGCGGAGTATCAGGCGTATGTTCGCAGTCAGCAGCTCAGTAGTTATTACAAAGAAAAATCTGCTAATAATAATATAGTTTTCCGAAAAGACCAGTCCGAAGCCCAAAAGAAAGGGCTATTGCCGTCTATAATGGTAAAGAATAAACTTTTTGAAACCATTTTCGGAAGCAACAAAATAGAACTCATTCCGCAAGGTTTCGCTTCTTTTGATTTGGGGATTTTACAACAAAAAATAGACAATCCGCTGATTTTACCACAAAACCGAAGCAATTTTACAATGAATATCCAGCAGAGGATTCAGCTAGGATTGACAGGAAAAGTAGGTGATAATCTCCAGCTAAAAGCCAACTACGATACCCAAAGCGGTTTTGCCTTTGAAAACCGAATGAATCTCGTGTGGCAAGCCAAAGGCACTTGGAAGGATTTACAGACGCAAGGGCTTAATAATCAGAATAAAAGCGGAGAAGATAAAATCATAAAAAGAGTAGAATTTGGTAATGTGAATATGCCACTTTCTACGAGTTTGATAAGAGGTTCGCAGTCGCTTTTTGGTCTCAAAACAGAGTTTCAACTTGGGAAAACCTACGGGACTTTGGTCTTTTCACAGCAACAAGGCGAGGCGAGGAATATCGTGGTGCAAGGCGGTGGGACATCGCAGACTTTCAAACTCAATGCGGTGGATTATGAGGACAACCAGCACTACTTTTTGGGGCATTATTTCTTGAATAATTATGATAATGCTTTGCAAAATTATCCAGTCATTAATTCTAAAATTAACATTAATAGATTGGAAGTCTGGGTGCTAGACCAAGGTTCTGGGAATCTTCAAGAGCAAAAAAGCATCATTGGGGTTAGGGACTTGGGAGAAGGGCTTTCTGGCTATCCAAGTAACTCGCAAAACAATCTATATCAAAGCATTACGAATTTAGGTCAAGGGCTTCGCGACCCAAACTCGGCTTATATCACGCTGAAAGGTCAGTCCTTTCCAAACGCTAGTGGTGCATCGGAAGTTTATACCGATGGGGAGCAGTTTATTTTTAATAGAAAAGCCAGAAGACTCACCGCTAACGAATATACACTCAATCCGCAACTGGGTTATATTTCTCTTAATCAGAGACTTAATGATAATCAGCTTTTGGCAGTTTCCTATTCCTATACCGTGAATGGGGATAAAAATGTCTATAAAGTAGGGGAGTTTTCAGATGAAAGCCCAGTGGTGATTACCAAAGTTTTGAAGCCAAATACCACGGTGAAAACCACTTCGCCGATGTGGGAGCTGATGATGAAAAACATTTATTCCCTGAATGCAAATAACATTTCCCAGCAGGATTTTATGCTGAATGTTTATTATCGTTCGCCACAGAATGGTAGGGTTAATTATCTCCCGAATACCAATCTTGCAGATACCAATTTGCTAAGGCTCTTCAACTGGGATAGGCTGAATACAAATAACGATTTACAAACCGATGGCGGAACAATAGGCGATGGGATTTTTGACTTCGTGGAGGGCGTTACCGTGAAATCTAATGACGGGAAACTCATTTTTACCAAGGTTCAGCCATTTGGAAATTATCTTCAAACGGCACTCGGTAGTAATGACCCTCAGTATGTCTTTACCGACCTATATACCCAGCAGAAACAGGTGGCGGCACAGAATAATTTAGCACTTCGCTATACCATAGAAGGGCGTTACAAAGGTTCGCAAGGTACGGGGATTTCGCTAGGAGCCATCAATGTGCCACAAGGCTCGGTAAAGGTTACTGCCAATGGCGTACAGCTTGTAGAAGGGCAGGATTATACCGTGAATTATATGCTCGGAACGGTAGAAATCATCAATGAAACTGTTAAAAATTCTGGACAGGCGATTAATGTTTCCCTAGAAAACCAGCTGATGTTCAATACCCAAAGAAAACGCTTCCTAGGTCTTAACCTTGAAAGAAGATTCAGCGAAGATTTTATTCTCGGCGGTACGGTGGTCAATTATTCCGAAAGACCTTTGACCCAAAAGGTAAATTATGGAGATGAAGCCGTAAATAATACGATGGTAGGGCTTAATATGATGCTGAATAAAGAGCTTCCTATCCTTACAAGATTGACGGATAAAATCCCTTTCGTGAATACGGAGGCGGCATCTAATCTTAGCTTCAAAGCCGAGGGAGCTTACCTTATACCTGGGCAAAATAAAGGCATCAACAACCAGTCTTATATAGATGATTTTGAGCAGACTTCTACCAAAATTTCCATAAAAGACCCTGCGTTTTGGGGCTTGGCTTCCAAACCTGAAAAAAATACCAACGACCCACTATATGCCAATGCTGGGCTGAATGATGACTTGCAAAATGGCTACGGAAGAGCCTTGATTTCTTGGTATAATATAGACCCAAGATTCTGGGGAGTGGGCGGTACTGCTCCCGCAGGAATGAATGCACAGGCGGTATCCAACCACGCTTCAAGACGAGTGCAAACCTCTGAAATTATGACGAATAGAGATTTCGTTGCAGGGGAGCAAACCTATCTGAATACTTTTGATATTACCTTCTATCCAAAAGATAGAGGGCCGTATAACTTCAATTCTGCTAATGAAAGTACGAATGAAAGATGGGGCGGATTGATGAGACCGATTTCTGTTTCCAATTTTACCAATTCTAATATAGAATATGTGGAATTTTGGATGATGGACCCTTATGCCGATGGAAAACCTTTGGGGGCTAATCCTAAACTGAAACTACATCTAGGAAATGTGTCCGAAGATATATTGAAAGACGGCAGATTGCAGTATGAAAACGGGCTACCTACACCATCTACTGCTTCCTCTACTTCGGAGACCAACTGGGGGAAACAGCCCAACCAGTTCCCTATACTCTATGCGTTTTCTACCGAAGGTGAGGAAAGACGCGTACAAGATGCTGGTTTTGATGGTCTTACGAATGATACCGAAGCCACAAAATTTGGTACGAATTTCATTAACCCTATTACGAATCAATTAGACCCTGCGTCTGATGATTTTGTATTCTATTTGTCTAATCAATTTACAGGACCTAGGGCTTCTTCCTTGGCAGAACGCTATAAATATTTCCGAAATCCAGATGGGAACTCAGCTTCTGGAACTTTGGAGGTTTCTTCACAAACGCCTGATGCAGAGGATATTAATGGAGATTACAACCTAGACCAAACTGAAAATTATAATCAATATACCATTAGTCTTAATCCGAGTGATTTAGCTCTTAATCAAAACTTTATTGTAGATGTAAAGGAAGCAAAAGTGCGTTTCCAAAATGGGCAAGAAGGGACTAATAAATGGTATCTTTTCCGTGTGCCAGTTTCCCAGTTTGATACCAATGCTGGCGATGCTTCATCAGATATTTTGAATAATGTGAGATTCGCAAGGATTATCCTTGATGGTTTTGATGAAACCTCTACTTTGCGTTTTGCAACGATGGATTTGGTGCGTTCTGATTGGAGAAAATACCCTAAAAATGTATCTTATACCACTCAAATTCCTAATGCAGGAGTGCCTGATAATGAGGGTTCTGTGCTGGTAAATAATGATAACTTCTTTGTAGGAAGTGTGAATTTGGAGGAAAACGCAGGAGGTACGCCACCATATGTATTGCCACCAGGGATTGATAGACAGGTGCTGAGCGGTAATGCAGGAGCCCAACGACAAAACGAGGCTTCTCTATTTATGAAACTCACCAATCTTGGGAATGATGCCAAAGCGGTTACCAAAAATACTTCTTTGGATATGCGTAGATACAAGAAGTTGCAAATGTTCGTTCACGCGGAAGACATAAAACCTGGGGCAGCAAGTAATAGCATAGACCCTAATGCCAAGTTCTTTATCCGTTTTGGTAGTGATGCCACGGATAACTACTACGAGTATGAAGCATCATTGAAATACACTCCGCTCAATGCGAAATCTCCTATGGAAATTTGGCCATCTGAAAACGAGGTTAATCTAGAAATAAGCAACTTCGTAGATGCGAAAATGAAACGAGATATGGAGGCAATGGACTTGATTGCCCACCGATACCATTATGCTAATTTCGGAGATACGGATAAGAAAATCTATGTGAAAGGTCGCCCAAGTCTAGGGAATATTACCACGATGATGATAGGCGTTAGAAATACTTCCACCCAGTCCAAGGATTTGATTCTTTGGGTGAATGAAATCCGCCTTTCCGAGATAGAAAATGCAGGAGGCTACGCGGGGAATGCCAGTCTGAATTTTAACCTTGGAGACTTTGCGACTTTCAATGCCAATGGAGCAATGTCTAGCGTAGGTTTTGGGGCAATAGACCAAAAGCCTTCCGAAAGGTCGCAGACTTCCAACTCTGCATTTACCATCAGTACAACCGTGAATGTGGATAAGTTCTTGCCAGAGAAATTCGGTATGCGTATCCCTGTCAATTATTCTTATACCCAGACTATTGAAGACCCTAAATACAGCCCAATAGACTCTGATGTGGAATTTGCAAAAGCTACAAATAAAGATGAACTGAAAAAAGTAGCCAGAACCTATACCCAGCAGAGAAGTATAGGGGTGGTCAATATGCGTAAAGAACGAGTGAATACGGCTAAAAAACAGCGTTTCTACGATGTGGAAAACCTCTCACTCACAGCGGTTTATAATGATGACTACTACCGTGATGTCTATACGCAGAGAAACTATCGCCAGAATTTGCGTGGTTATTTGGATTATAATTATAGTTTCAAACCAATGAACCTTCGTCCATTCAATAAAATGATAAGCGATACGGCGAAGTCTTATAAGTATCTGAAATGGGTGAAAGAGTTTAATTTTAATCCTATTCCTACGAGATTTTCTTTCAGAACGGAATTGGATAGAAATTATAACGAACTGCAATACAGAAATATAGATGCACTACTGAATGGCAATGCAGGTAGCGAGTTTGATGTCCTCCGAAACCGAACTTTCTACTTCGGTTGGCAGTATAATCTTGGGTTTAATTTTACCAAATCCTTGAAAATGGAAGTCAATTCCGCTACACGAACGCTGAATGACCAAACGGCTGTCGCTACGATGAACACAGGCTCTATTTTTGAGAATCCGTTCCGTGCTGGGCGACCAGTATTGTACAACCACCGTGTGCAGCTCAACTATAAACTTCCATTTGAGCATCTTCCGTATTTGGATTTCATCAATGCCGAGCTAGGCTATGGCTTTACCTATAACTGGAATGCTCGTTCTACCGTGCTTACCAGAAACGCTACGGAAAGTCTTGGGCATATTTCGCAAAACACCAATAATATCATAGGAACAGGTTCTATGGACATTCCGAAATTATTGGGTAAAATGAAGTATTTCCAAAAGCTAAATGAAGTGATGGACAAGCGTAAAAAGGAAATAGATTCGCTTAATAATATCCACAACGAGGCGGCTCTGAAAACGCAAAAGAAAAATAAATTCTTTGTCCTTACGCCTTATAAAGGTTATAAATTCAAGAATAAACTCTCACCAATCCAGAGTATTGCCTATGCTTTGACCTCCATCAAGCAACTGGATATTGCCTATAACGAAACCAACGGAACCGTGTTGCCAGGGCTTCTTTCTGCACCGAATTTCTATGGCTATGGGCAGACCATCGGAGGTCCTACTTTTGGCTTCCTACTGGGTTCTCAGGCAGATATTAGAAGAACCGTGATAGAGAGAGGGTGGCTGAGTCGCTCGGAACTAATGACCGATGCCTATTCTCAAATGAATACCAAAACGATAGATATGAATCTTCAAATCGCTCCGATGAATGATTTGAGAATAGACCTAAAAGGTATGATGAGGTACAACCGAAACCTTACCCAAGGCGGTTATAATCTTGATGTAGATGCTTCCACGCCGAGGTTTGATTTCGCTTTTGAGAATGATATGATTACCTACTCGCGTTCCACTTGGACACTCGGTACGGCTTTCTCTTCTGGCTCGGATATTTATAGAAATATGATGGCTCACGCTAGAGAAATTTCCCTGAAAATGGGCGGAACTCTCGGTGCGAATGGCTTTACCGATGGGCATAGTATGGGGAATGCGTATGTGCTGATACCAGCGTTCCAGGCGGCTGTGGAAGGCAAATCTCCGAAAGAGATGACCAACCCTAGAAGAGTAGGACTGCCTCTACCAAACTGGAATGTGGTCTATTCAGGATTGAAAAATATTCCGATTATCAATAGCCAGTTCTCTAAGTTTGATGTGCTTCATTCCTATACTTCCACTTATACGGCATCGGGCATTCAGTCCAATATTGATTATTATAACGATGCCAATGGTAGAGATGTGAATGGTGATTTCGTTAATCCGTATATCTTCTCGCAAGTGGGCTATGTGGAGTCTTTTGCACCGCTATTGGGGGCTGATGTTACGCTGAGGAATAATATGCAAATCCGTTTGCAGTACAACAAAGACAGAACCCTAATGCTCGGTTTGGTGAATAATACCCTTACCGAAGACCATAGCAAGGAGTATATCGTAGGTTTTGGCTACATTGTGAAGGACTTGAAATTAAAACTAAAATTGAAGGGTAAAACCAAAAATATAGTAAGTGATTTGAATATCCGTGGGGACTTCTCTATCCGAGATACACAGACGAGTATTACTAATATTCTACTGAGCGACTCCCAAGTAACAGGCGGACAAAGACTGCTAGGGATAAAGCTCACGGCGGATTATAATATGTCCCAAAACTTCAATTTGAGTTTCTTCTACGACCAGCTTCTTACCAAGTATAAAATCTCTACGGCGTTCCCTCTCTCTACTTTACGAGCAGGGCTGAGAGCAACCTTTAACTTTGGTGGAACGAATAACAATTAGTAAAAACCACCCAAAAATCTCAATAAAAAACTTCGTTTTTATGGCGAAGTTTTGTTTTTTATGGCTCATAATGATATTTTGAAATTCAACTTCATTTTTTTCATTCCATATTGTATAAATTTTTTGAACTAAAATCATTACTTTTGCAGTCTTAAAAATAAAAAAATATGGGACGCGCATTTGAATATAGAAAAGCATCTAAACTCGCTCGTTGGGATAAAATGGCGAAGACTTTCTCTAAAATTGGTAAAGATATTGCCCTAGCGGTGAAGGCTGGTGGGCCAGATCCAGACTCAAACCCTGCCCTTAGGAGGTGTATCCAAAACGCCAAGGGTGCCAATATGCCGAAGGACAATGTGGAAAGAGCCATCAAAAAAGCAAGTGGAGCCGATGCAGAAAACTACGAAGAAATCACTTATGAAGGCTACGGACAAGGCGGTGTAGCGTTTTTTGTGGAATGTACTACCAATAACTCTACTAGAACCGTGGCGAATGTAAGAGCCGTTTTTAATAAATTTGATGGCAATCTTGGGAAAAATGGTGAGTTGGCATTTATCTTTGATAGAAAAGGGATTTTCAGCATAGACAGGTCGCTCATTACGATGGATTGGGACGATTTTGAAATGGAAATGATAGATGCGGGAGCAGAGGAAATAGATAGCGATGACGAGGAGGTGATGATTACCACGGCATTTGAAGATTTTGGGGCGATGTCTCATAAGTTAGACGAACTCAAAATAGAAGTGAAGAGTGCAGAGCTGCAAAGAATCCCAAATATGACGAAGGAAGTGAGCGAGGAGCAGTTCAAAATCAATATGAAGATGCTAGAGCGTTTTGAGGAAGATGATGATGTGCAGAATGTTTATCATAATATGGAGATTACAGACGAACTAATGGCAACTTTATAGTTCTAATAAAATAAAAGCAACCAAAATTACTTGGTTGCTTTTTTGTTGGGTTTCGTTGGTTTAGTTTGGCATTCGGAAGCCTTGTGTGTAGATTCTGCCGTATTCATCAGCGAATTTTATTTGGACATTGCCATTGTGTCCGTTGAGGATTTTTTCTATATCTTTTTGTGAATTAACCACCTTGCCATTCACTTCCAAGATGATAAAATTATCCACGATGCCTATTTTGGAAAGTTCCCCACCTTCCACAATGTTTTTCGCCAATACACCGCCATCTATTCCGTATCTTACTTTGAAATTTTCACTCAGTGGCTCAAATTCTCCACCTATTTTTTCGGTTACGCTTAGGTCGGCTTTGGTTCTCGTGGAAGTATTTCCTTTTTGGTCTTTCAGGGTTACTTTTTTCGTAGTTTCGTTGCCATCTCTTAGGTAGGTTACGCTAACTACATCGCCTGGGCGTTTGCTACCGACTGCTACCGATAGGCTACCGAAATCGGAGATTTCCTGCCCGTCAATCTTGGTGATGATGTCGCCTTTTTTCAGACCTGCATCTTCTGCACCACTATTAGAGGAAACACCTATGATGTACATTCCACTACCTACTTTTAGATTGGTTTTATAATCTCTATTGTAGCTTTTCACGAGTTGTTCATTAGATAGGTCTAAAGAATTAACCCCTAGGAAACCTCTTTGAACAAGACCAAATTTCTTGATGTCTTCTACAATTTTCCTTGCTAAATTCGCAGGAACCGCAAAGCCATAACCTTGATAATACCCCGAAGTAGATGCAATAGCCGAATTGATACCGATGAGGTCGCCATTCACATTCACCAATGCACCACCAGAGTTCCCTTGGTTGATGGCAGCATCGGTTTGTAAGAAACTTTCAATAGGGTTCGCCGCTGAGCCTTGCCCTGAAAGAATACCAATACCTCTGCCTTTTGCGGAGATAATCCCTGCCGTAGCGGTGGAGTTCAGCCCTAGCGGATTTCCTACTGCCAATACCCATTCGCCTACTTCTACCAAATCCGAATTAGCAAAGTTGAGGTAAGGCAACCCTTTTTCTTCTATTTTAAGGAGAGAAATATCGGTGTTAGGGTCAGTTCCTACAAGTTTTGCGATGTAGGTTTTCTTGTTGCTTAGTACAACTTCTAGTTTAGTAGCACCTGCTACCACATGGTTATTAGAAATAATGTAGCCATCAGGCGAGATGATTACCCCAGACCCCATTCCCGTAGGCATATTATCAGGGCGTTGCTGTTGTCTTTGTTGTTGCCTAGAATTAGGATTTCCAAAGAACCACTCAAAAATATCTTGTTCGGAACTACGAACCGAGGTATTTCTAGATTGATAATTTTTAATCGTAACTACGGCAGGTACAGTTACCTTTGCAGCTTTCACGAAATCTGTTCCGCTTCCGCTTACCCCAGCGAAAGATACATTTTCTGCTTGTTTGAAGTAAGAATAATCCTGATTATTCGCATCAGAATTTTCGGATAATTTGATGCCTCCGAGAACCGTAGCCCCAGAGATTACGCCTACCAAAGCGTAAGGAGCAATTTTTTTAAGTGTCTTATTATTCATTGTTTATTATATTTTTATGAGTTTGTTATTTGTGATATTTTACACTACAAATTTAATGCTAAAATACTATTAGTATGATATAAAAAGAGGTGATTTTAACTAAAATTTAACAACGAAGCCTCAAAATTAAATCTTTTTAAGAATAAAATCAATTTTAATAGGTGTGAATTTTTGGCATAAATTAAGTCATATTTACAGAAAATTATTTATTGACATTACACAATTCATAGAATGATATTTTTCAGAGTGAGATAAAAAAGAATAAACTAAAATACAAAATATATTGTTTAGAATGAATAAAAATAATATCTTTGCCCCGAGTAAAAATAGTTTAACAATTAAAATTAGAAAAAATATGAAAATCAGAAAATTGGCAATGGCACTTTTGGTGTCGGCAGTATTGGTCGCTTGCGGTGGCGATAATAAGAAAAAAGGTGCGGATTATAGCATCATCAAAACCGAACTAAAATTGGAAGGCGATAAAGCAAAAAAGTTTGATGAAATCGTAGCAAAATATGAGGCACAGCGTACAGAAACGCGTAAAGCAATGGGCGAAAAGCCAGATAGAGTAGCGTTGTTCAAGAAAATGGAAGAGTTCCAAAAACAACAAGATGATGAGGTTGCAAAACTTCTTACAGCAGACGAATTGCAGAAATACAAGAAATTCGTAGATGAAAACACACGCAAACGCCCAAGATACAATGATGAACTTTTAGCGAAAATAAAAACAGAAGTAGCTCTTACTGATGAGCAAATGCAAACCGTGAATGCGGCTAATGATGCGTTTGAAAAAATGTATCACGATGCTCACGATATTTATCACGGCAACCCAGATTTGGCAAAAGAATATTGGGAAAAGTTTGATGCACAGAGAAAAGAAGCCATCAAAGGTGTGCTTTCGCCAGAGCAATACCAAAAATTCACCGAAGTGGTGAAAGATGTGAAATTTGTTTCAAGGTCTAAAAAATAATTTTTTCATATCATATTAATTAGTTGTAATAAAGCTGATTTTACAAGGGGTAATTTCAGCTTTATTTTATACGGAAAAGAGATGAAAATTAAATTGATTTTATAATGAACCGATTGGTAAAAAGTTTGTTTCGCAAGAAAAGAAAAAACGAGGGGGCTATTAAGTATATCTCTTATTTGCTACATCTTTGGCTGGGGCTTTTGTCCTCGCTTATCGTTTTTGTGGTTTGTCTTACAGGGGCTATTTACGCCTTCAAAACACAGATTATAGAGCTTTATAATAAGGATAAAGTTTATATCACTTATGTGGAAAATCAAACGATACAAACGCCCGATGAACTACGAACTAGCCTTAAAAAACAAAATAAAGACTTGGTTTCTATCTACATTCCTGAGCAGGGAAATCGCTCTTGGATCGTGGGTTACAAAAACGATAAAGGCGAGTCTAAAAGCACCTATTATAACCCTTATACGAAGCAGGAACTCGGCGTAGGAAATGATGATTTGAGCCAGTTTTTTAGTGTTGTTTTATCCATACATCGTAACTTGTTGATGGGAGATGTAGGGCGACAAATTGTAGGGGCAGGTGTGCTTATTTTTGTGTTTTTACTGGTTTCGGGTTTTGTACTTTGGCTTCCTAAAAAATGGAAATATCTGAAACAAAATCTCACGATAAAACTCGGTTCTAAATTTCAAAGGCTGAACTATGATTTTCATAATGTGGCAGGGTTTTACGCAATGCTGATGCTAGGTTTTATTGCTATTACAGGGCTTTATATCACTTATCCTTGGGTGAAAAATGCTTTGATTGTCTCTCTTGGAGGTGAGTCTTTGAGCAATATAAAAAACGATACTGATGGCAAAAAAGATGATGCTTTTGCAACGCTGATGGGAGATATGCTAAACCGACAAAAAGAAAAAACCGAGATAGAACCCGAAAAGGAAGTTTCTCTAAACCATCTATTGCAAACGACTCAAACGCATTTCCCTAATAGCGGAAGTCTTACGCTAGAGCTTCCCAATGATGAGAACCCACGCTATACCATACGCAAAATTAATTCTGATAATAGGCTGGGGGCTTTACTGCCAGATGAACTGACTTTTGATAAAAAAGGCGAACTGAAAACCAAAGAATTGTTCCTAGATAAACCTCTGAATAAGCAATTTACATCTTTGGCAAAACCACTTCATACAGGCGAAATAATGGGATTGCCGAGTATTATTCTTTATTTTATAGTATCATTTATTGGTTGCCTTTTACCCATCACAGGTTTCCTAATTTGGTGGCATAGATTGAGGAAGATGAAAAAATAAAAAAATATTTGGTTTTATATTGAAATTATTTTACATTTGTCGCACAGAGGCCTATTATAGGTCTCTATGTTTTAATTAGGATATTTATTATGAGGAAATTGAATTTGTTTTTATTAGTTTGTATTTCAGGTTTAGGCGTGGCTCAAACATTGAAATTAGAGTACGATTTTTATGATAAAAGCCCAGTAATGGCAACGCCATTTCATAAGATTGCTACGGTTTATTACGATTTAGAAACGAAAGAAATGCTTTATGAAGTATCTCAACCAATCAATACTGATATGATGGAAAAAACAGAAAGTTTTGTGGTAGAGAGGAGAGATAATTTCAAATATCAGTTATACAAAAATGAAACCAATAAAATGCTTATTTTGGATAAGCCACAAGATGAAATTTGTTTGTTTGAAGATGTTGTGTTACAAATGGAATGGAAGGAGATAGGGAAACATCAAATGGAAACGCATTTTAGAGGTAGGGATTATGTGGTTAGTTATATTCCAGATGATAAAATTTCTGTTGCTCCTTGGAAATTTACAGAGATTAAAGGAGTTGCTAAGGAAATATATACTAAAGATGGGAAATATAAATGGGTTTTAAAGAGTAAGCAAAATATAAAGGGGAAAATATCTAATCCATTTCCAATGTATTCTTATGAAAAATTGCCTTACACGGAATATCCAGAAAAAGCCTATGGATTACCATTAGAACTGAAAAAG
>JAUNHO010000186.1 GCA_030523905.1 Bergeyella zoohelcum | reverse complement strand
TGGCGTTACAGGTGAAATTTAACCGAGAAATTATTTTATTGTATCTTTGCAACTAAATTCGTTTTGACAAATGATAAAAAGTAACAAAAAATTGGCCATAGATTTTGATGGAACCATAGTAGAAGACGCTTATCCAGGGATTGGAAAGCCTAAAACTTTTGCCTTTGAAACCCTTAAAAAACTGCAAAGCGAGGGATATAGATTGATTTTATGGACCTACCGACACGGAAAAACCTTGGAGGAAGCCGTAGAGTTTTGTAGAAAAAATGGCGTGGAGTTCTATGCCGTCAATTCCAGTTTTGAGGGCGAGGTTTTTGATTCTAATGAGGCTTCCAGAAAACTAGATGCCGATTTATTCATAGATGATAGAAATCTCGGTGGTTTTCCAGGCTGGGGCGAGGTCTATAATATCATTAATGAAAAAATAGAATTCCGTGTAGAGGGAAAAGAAGTTTTAGCGTATTCTAAATTGAAAAAAGAAAAGAAAAGAGGATTTTTTTGGTAGAAATTTCCTCCGAATTTTAGTTAAATCAATACATAAATGATTCAGTTAAAAACAATAGAAGAACTCCGCGTGATGAGGGAATCTGTCCAGTTGGTTTCTAAAACTTTGGGCATCGTGGCAAAAGAAATAAAACCAGGAATTACCACTAATCAAATAGATAAACTCGCTGCGGAATTTATCCGAGACAACGGCGGAGAACCTGCATTTTTAGGAATGTACGGCTTCCCAAAAAACCTTTGCATTTCCCCAAATGACGAGGTAGTACACGGTATTCCGAATGATACACCATTGAAAGAGGGCGACATTCTTTCCGTAGATTGTGGCGTATATATGAATGGTTTTTATGGCGACCACGCTTATTCTTTTCAGGTGGGTGAGGTGGCAGAAGAGACCAAAAAACTGCTTCAAATCACCAAGGAATCTCTTTATAAAGGAATAGAGCAGTGCATTCGTGGGAAAAGAGTAGGCGATATATCCTATGCTATACAAAACCATTGCGAAAAGCACGGCTATGGAGTGGTGAGAGAGTTGTGTGGGCACGGCGTAGGGCGAAAAATGCACGAAGACCCACAGGTGCCGAATTATGGAAAAAAAGGTAGCGGAAAGGTGCTAAAAGATGGTATTGTTTTGGCTATTGAACCGATGATTAATCTCGGGACGCACGAGGTGAAATTCCACGATGATGGCTGGACGGTAACCTCCAAAGACCACTCGCCATCGGCTCATTTTGAGCATAATGTAGCGATTATTAAGGGAAAACCTGTTCTCCTTTCTACCTTTAAGTACATCTACGAAGCTCTTGGGATAGAAAGCAACGAGGAAGACCCTTTTATGATGGATTTTTAACGAATAAAATCAGTTTTTTACAATAAAATTAATAAAATAATGACTAATCATAAAGCAGGATTTGTGAATATTGTGGGAAAACCCAATGCAGGAAAATCCACATTGCTCAATCGTCTAATGGGTGAGAAACTCGCCATCGTTACGAGAAAAGCACAAACCACTAGACACCGAATTTTTGGGATTTATAATGAGGAGGATTTACAAATCGTCTTTTCCGATACCCCAGGTGTGCTAGACCCAAAGTATGGTTTGCAGGAAAAAATGATGGATTTCGTGAAGGATTCCCTACAAGATGCCGATGTATTTCTCTTCATTGTAGATATTACGGATACCACCGAGCAGTCGGAATTTTTGATTGATAAACTCAACAAAATCCCTGTCCCTGTCCTTATTTTGATTAATAAAATTGATGCTTCCAATCAGGCTAGTTTGGAGGAAGTGATAGACCTTTGGCACAAGAGAATCCCCAAGGCGGAAATCCTGCCTATATCGGCATTAGAGGGCTTTAATACCGAATTGATTTTGCCTAAACTAAAATCCTTAATGCCTGAAAATCCGCCATATTACGACAAGGAACAATTCACCGATAAGTCCGAAAGATTTTTTGTGAATGAAGCCATTAGGGAGAAAATTTTGCTGAATTATGAAAAAGAAGTGCCTTACTCCGTGGAGGTGGTTACGGAGTTGTTCAAGGAGAAGGAGGGCATTATCTTCATAGATTCTATTATTTATGTAGAGCGAGACTCCCAAAAAGGCATTCTGATAGGGCATAAAGGCGAAGCGATAAAAAAAGTTGGTACCCAAGCGAGGGAAGATTTGGAGAAGTTTTTTGCAAAGAAAATCCATCTCAATCTCTTTGTAAAGGTGCGAAAAGACTGGCGTAAGAACGAACGCGACCTGAAAAGTTTTGGATATAGATAGATTTAGAGGTTAGTTTTGCTATTAAAATAATATTTTCATAACTTTAAGACCAAAATTATACTATGTTTGAACTGAATTATGAGATTTCTGGAATTGATACCTCCATATTTTATGGCGTACAAAACCAAAATTTCAATCTGATAAAATCCTCATTTCCAACCCTTAAAATCACAGGGCGAGATCACTATATTTTCGCGATGGGAAATCAAGAGGCACTAGATATTTTCCGTGAGAAACTAGATGATATTGTGGCTTTTATCCATAAAAATAATACCATTGGCATTAAAGATATAGAAAGCCTACTGAAACTAAAATCTGATGCCGAAAGGCAGTTGGTTTTTGACCAAGACATCATCGTAAAAGGGGTGAATGGCAAGATTATAAAGGCAAAAACCACCAATCTGAAACGCCTTGTGAAAGAGGTAGAGAAGAAAGATATGGTCTTCGCTATTGGTCCTGCTGGGACTGGGAAAACCTATACCAGTGTGGCATTGGCGGCAAGGGCTTTGAGGGATAAGCAGGTCAAACGCATTATTCTCACGCGTCCTGCGGTGGAGGCTGGCGAGAGTCTGGGCTTTCTACCTGGCGATTTGAAGGAGAAGCTAGACCCTTATTTACAGCCACTTTACGATGCCCTGCGTGATATGATTCCGCACGAAAAATTAGAAGGTTTTATAGAGAAAAAAGTGATAGAGGTGGCTCCACTGGCATTTATGCGTGGGCGTACTCTAGATGATGCTATTGTGATT
>JAUNHO010000185.1 GCA_030523905.1 Bergeyella zoohelcum | reverse complement strand
GAAGTTGAAAGACACTGTGGAGCATAATAGAGTGAGCCACGCACAGCTTTTTGTAGGGAAAGAAGGGTATGGCACATTGGCACTCGCACTGGCGTATGCACAGGAGATTTTGGGGAAAGAAAATCCATCGGCGGTGTCTAAAATTCAGCATCTCAATCACTTGGATTTGCATTTT
This sequence comes from Bergeyella zoohelcum, assembly GCA_030523905.1. Classification (GTDB taxonomy): domain Bacteria; phylum Bacteroidota; class Bacteroidia; order Flavobacteriales; family Weeksellaceae; genus JAUNHO01. Next base: position 2,852 of record JAUNHO010000185.1, on the reverse strand, counting down.
AGTTTTCCTGTTTATTCGGAAAAAAATAATTCTTTTAGCAAGAGATTTTACGAAAATTTCAGAGAAATGGTGCTGAAAACTCCGTATTTTTCTTATAATGATTGGATAAATTCTCTGGATTCTGAAAAGAATAAACAATTTTTTATTTCCGCTGATGAGGTGGAAGATATTAATAAGCAGTTTAGCCTAAAAAGTTTTGAAGGCGGCGGTAAAGTATTTATTATCTGGTGTGCCAATAAGATGAATGATACGGCATCTAATAAATTTTTGAAATTTCTAGAAGAACCTCCCAAAAATACTACTATTATTCTTCTCGCAGAAACGGAACAAGATTTTATGCAAACTATTTTGTCTCGTGTGCAAATAACGAAAATCCCAAGAATAGAAGATGGAAATATCCTTAACTATCTGATAACGAAGCATAACCTACCAGAAGATAAAGCAGAAAGCATTACGCAAGAAGCACAAGGCGACCTAAATATAGCAATGAAATTGGTAGAAACAGGTGATGTTACAACGGAGTTTGAAGCCTTATTTGTGCAGTGGGTAAGGGAAGCTTTTCAGGTGAAAACCAAACCCGAAATGCTACGAAATATCATTGTGTGGGCAAGGAATATTGCAGGGTGGAATAGAGAGAAACAGAAAAGTTTTTTGGATTATTGTGCGGAGATTTTCCGTTTGGCAATGTTACAGAATTACAGCTCGGAGCAGTTGGTTTATAAAAAATTGAGTGTCAATAAATTCAGTTGGAGTAAATTTTCGGTTTATATACACGGAGCGAATATTGAAGATATTTTAGCAGAAATCACAGCAGCGGATTATCATTTACAAAGAAATGCCAATTCTAAAATCGTATGGACAGACCTTGGCATAAAACTTTCAAGATATATCCATAAACGAATATAGTGAGTTTGATTTATGTTAATAAAGAATAAAAATTTTTGTTAAATTTTATTGTTATTAAATGGGATAGTCTTATCTATTTATTTGATTTTCAATTGATAGTAATTTTGGATTTGATATTGTTTGAAAAATATTTTGAATTAACGGAATTTTTATAAGATAATAAGACTAGCGAAATCATTACCTTTGCCGAATGAAAAAACTGCTGAACGAAACCATTATTTACGGCATTGGGGCGATTTTGCCTCGCGTGATTTACTTTGCACTTAATCCGTTTTTTATTTCGCAAATTTCTCCTGAGGAGTTTGCTCAGTTTACCAATCTTTATGCTTGGATGGCGTACATTAATGTCCTGCTGACACTGGGGTTTGAGACTTCTTTTTTCCGCTTTTCTGCCGAGAAAGGTGGCGAGCAAAAGGCATTTAATACTTCGTTTTGGTTTCTCGTGGCGACTTCTTCTGTATTTTTGATTTCCGTGCTGGTGTTCAATCAGCCCATTGCCGATAGTTTGGGCTATGCGGCTCATCCAGAGTACATCGGCTACTTTGCGTGGATAGCTTTTTTTGAGACCATTTGTGTGATTCCATTAGCGTGGCTTCGGTTTAATAATAAGCCCATAAAATACTCGGCGATAAGGGTATTTCAGATTTTGTTTCAGGTCGGCGTGATTCTTTCGCTCTTCTTTTTAGTCCCTGAAAATACCGCCAAAAATTGGGGGATGAGCACCAAAGTGTCTTATGTTTTTGTGAGTAATTTGGCAGCGGTAGTTCTGAGTTTTGTAATTCTCTTGTCGATTATTACGAAGGTAAAATTAAACTTTTCCAAGGCTCTTTTCAAGCGAATGTTCGGATATTCTTTCCCTGTGATGCTCGCTGGTCTGGCGTTTATGGTGAATGAAAATTTTGATAAACTGGTGCAATATCAGCTCATCTCCGAAGCCGATGCTGGGGCATACGGCGGTTGCTATAAGTTGGCAGTTCTGATGACGCTTTTTGTAACGGCGTACAGAATGGGCGTGGAGCCGTTTTTCTTCAAACAAATGAATAACGACAACGCCAAAGAAACCTATGCGAAAGTAACGCAATATTTTACGCTTTTTGCTTCGGTAATGGCAATGGGAATTATTGCAAATATTGAATGGCTGAAACGTCTTTTTATCCCCGATGAAGCGTACTGGCACGCTACGGATATTATCCCCGTGATTGTGATTGCGAACCTGTGTTTTGGGATTTATTACAACCTTTCCACTTGGTATAAAGTAACGGATAGAACCACAATGGGAACGATGATTTCTTCGGTGGGTGCAGTGGTAACGATTGTGATTAACCTTGCATTGTTGAAGGAATACGGCTTTATGGTTTCGGCTTGGGGAACGCTGGCGGCGTATGTGGTGATGATGATTTTGTCGTATTTATTGGGGCAGAGATATTACCCAATCCCCTACCCTACCAAGAAAATCGTTGTGGTATTGGCGATGCTGTGTTTGTTCTCGTTCCTTTCGTACCATACCTTTGAAGCAAATATTTGGATAGGTAATTTATTGTTTTTGGTGTTTATTGGAGGGGTTTTGGTTTCTAATAAACAACAAATTAAAAGATTAATAAAACGATAAGAACAAGTTTATATCAAAATTTTTACTACTTTTGTGCCATTCTTTTTGATAAATTTTGTGCAAATGATTTTTACTGAATAGATTTGGTATCAAAATTGCATACAAAAAACATATTTGTTAAACTCAAAAAAAGATAAAATATGAAGATAATAGTACCGATGGCTGGGCGTGGTTCCAGATTGAGGCCGCATACACTTACCGTTCCTAAACCGCTTATTCCTATTGCAGGAAAACCGATTGTACAAAGATTGGTAGAAGATATAGCCAAAGTGGCAGGCGAAAATATAGAGGAAATTGCCTTTATTATTGGGGATTTTGGCGATGAAGTAAAGCACTC
>JAUNHO010000184.1 GCA_030523905.1 Bergeyella zoohelcum | reverse complement strand
ACTATATTTTTAGTAACTCTAATTATAAGAATAAAAGCAAACGAATAGATAACGAAATTTATCGCTTATTTTTAATAAATCTTAGTTTATCTATTTATGATGTTAAATTAGACGAATCAATAAAATACGCATCAGATATAGAAGAACTCAAATCATTTATTGATAAAGATGGCTATCTACACGAACAAAAAGAAAAAATGCTTAAAAAAGCTAATTTTTTACTTTTTAAGTGGCAAAAAAGAAGTGAAAAAAATAATAATAAAGTTGCTTTTATTGTTGATGGAGAAGAAAAAGAAAATTATGAAGCTGAATTTATAAATTATGGCGGAAAGTGGAAAGAAATGGTTGAATATATCAGTAATCATTATCTTGATTCGGATTCAAATTATCAAATAAAAAAATCTTTTCAAAAATTAATCGGTAAAAATTTTGAAGATTATTCCTGCCAAGACATACATCTGTACATTAAATATTACAAAGATGTAGAAAACGACCTTAAAAAATTAGATGAAATTATTGAGTTTATTAAATCTAAACCTAATAATGAAATTTATTCTATAATTTATAAATACGCTATCAATAATCGTTTTTCTTTATTCATAGAAAATTGTAACGATAAAAATAAAATATATGAAGAGTATTCAAAAATAAAAGACGATGATAAAAATTATTTTCAGCAATACAAATTTATTAAAAAATCAATAGAGATAATTAATGATTTTTTACAAAAAGATGATATTTCATCAGAAGAGTTAAAAGAAATAAAAAGTTTTGTTGACGGAAAAATAGAAAATGAATACAAAAAATACAAAGCAAATATGGAATGGTCATTACAACATAGCAATTATTATATATACAGAGTTAGCTATGAGGAGTGTATGATTGATGATATTTTTATGTATTCTTCTTTTTTATTGCCACATTCTAATAAAGAAGCATCTCTTAATTATGAAATAATTAGTACAGAATATCAAGTACTTAAATCCCAAATAGAGCCTTTGATAAAAGTAAATACTTTATTATCTGAAACTAAAAAAATAAATGAAGATATAAACAAAAATAAAATTCAAATAATAGAAATAACAGGAATATTTTTGGCAGTAATTGCTTTTGTAATGAGTTCTGTTAATGGTTTTCAGTTTGTAACAGATATTTGGTCTGCATTTTTATTTATGGTAATTTTTGCAACCTGTTTAATATCATTTTTACTTTTGATAATTTTAATTACAAGGCGTAATGAAAATATAAAAAAGTTTAGAGATATAATCTTAATTTTCTATGTAGCGATGTTCGTAAGTATATGTTTATTAGGTTGTATAATAAGTTATAATGAAGAAAAAAAACAAACTAACACAATAAAAACTGACTATCTTAAAATTTCAACAGAAATAAAGAAAGATACTATCCAAGTAAAGCCAAATATGAAAAAGAAGTAAAAATACCACAAGGCGATACCGAAATCTTACAATAAAGAAACTCCACAGAATATTCCGTGGAGTTTCTTTTAATAATGTGCTTTATTCAAACTATTTCAAGATTTTCTCTAAAATTCTCAAAGTAATCAGATAAGTGGGTTTTACACCTGTAAGCCCTAGTCCGCCAGAGGATAAGGTACTACCTGTTTCCAGTGGATTATCCGAAGCATAGTAAGCATAACAAACGAATAAATCTGGCGAAATATGATGACGGATTTTGGACGCTACCTGTATCGCTTTCTGATAGTGAGCCCCCTCCATTTCTAGCCCCACTGCCTTCCAAGTGGTATTCATAAAGTAGGACAGAATATCCTTATTCTGCAAAGAAGTCCCTAGTACCGTTACCATAGAGCCTTCATAGGCTTTGATTTCGTTGTCTTGAAAATCCTCTAGTTTCAGAGCATTTTCAAAAACATAATTATCCGCCGTACCTTCAAAGATATGGGAAGTTGGTATCATTATATCACCTTTTTTACCCGTCAGAATCCCTGCTTTCCCCATTATGGAGATGGATTTTATCGGCATTTTATGGATAGTTCCATTATGTTCGTAGGGGCGTAGAAGTTCGTCCATTATCTCGTAAGCTTGTTCGCCAAAAGCATAATCAAACACCAAAATCACATCATTGCCCGTGTATTTCGTATCGGCAAAAGGCGTGTTTTTCAGACTTATTTTCGCTAGGTCTATGATTTGTACATCAATATTACTACCGCTATCATCATCAATGTAAATCAAACCAGATTTTTGCGAGTGAGACAAGATTTTTTCCTGCAAAATTTTCTTATTGCTAATCTCTTCGTAAAGCGAATAATCCACGCCAGATTGAGGTTTTATCCCCAAAGCATCATTGGCAAAAAGCATATTTTTCACCGAGTGCATATTGGCAGAGATGATGTGTAGCGGTCGCTCGTGCAGATTGTTTTTTACTAAAATATCCTTCACTTTATTCGCCCATCTTTCCCCAAAAAGGTGATGCCCCACACGCCCACGCAGGATAGAAGAAAAGAAAATCTCTCGCTCTCTGATGCCTTGTAGGTCATTGAGGCTGTTTTTTCCTAGATGATAAATAATTTTGAAAAGTCTATCGGGGTTTGCCTCGTCGCTGAAATTATTGTAAGCCGTCAATACCTCATCAAAAGTCCTACCGAGTATGGAAGAAAGATGAATAAGAGCGATTTCCTTGTCCTTTCTGCTGAGTTTTTTCTCCCCTTTTGCTACTTCCTCCACTATCGTCCAGGCTCTTGTAGGTTTATAATCTTCATCTTTTAGAAAGGCTATTTTTCGGATTTTATCTGCCTCTATATAAAGGAAAGTGAGGTGGGTAAGAATGTCATAAATCTCCGACCTGCCCAGTAGCACCTCTATATTCATCTGATGCTCATCGATACGATAGCAGTTTCTTCGTCTTTTCTTCGGAACGATGACCTCAAAACTGCCTTTTTCAAAGCCTTCATCAGAAGTAAGGTGGATAAAAGCCGTCTCCTCTATCCCCTCTGGTAGGCGATCTAGCACATACAAAAGTCCATCTAGCTCTACCTGATCGGGCATACTCATAGAGCCGTAAAT
>JAUNHO010000183.1 GCA_030523905.1 Bergeyella zoohelcum | reverse complement strand
TTTTCGGTCGTAATTGTTCTGATAAAGGTATATTTGAAGCCAATTTTATATTTTTGAAATGAAAAACAAAGATAAACATTTTAGTCTAATTTCTAATTTTATGATTATCTTTGTAATATTTTTGAAATGAATTTGAACCAAATTATAATATTTCCGCTGGTGATATTGATAAAATTTTATCAATATGCTATCTCGCCCTTATTAGGAAAAAACTGCCGATACCAGCCCACTTGCTCCCAATATATGTTGGAAGCCTTGAAAGAACACGGTATTTTTTTCGGATTAAAATTGGGAATTTTGAGAATTTTGAGATGCCATCCTTGGGGCGGAAAAGGCTATGACCCTGTACCGAAAAAGGAAAAGTTTTAGGCTAAAAATACCTTAAAAATGATATGATGGAACTTACTCATTTAATATAAAGTAAATAAGTAGTTTAGTAGATGTTCCAATCATTAATGTTGAGTCTTAAAATATATAATTAGCCTAAATATTTATTCTACTAAAAATTGATAATATTATTTAGCATTCCGCTACATTCACGGCGATGGCGAGTCCTCCTTCGGAGGTTTCCTTGAAGCGTTCGTTCATACTTTGTGCCGTATCCCACATAGATTGTATCACTTCGTCTAGTGATACTCGTGCTTTTGTAGGGTCGCTTTCAAGAGCGATATTGGCTGCCGTTATGGCTTTCATTGCTCCCATAGAATTTCGTTCAATACAAGGGATTTGCACCAGCCCAGCAATAGGGTCGCAGGTAAGCCCAAGGTGATGCTCCATAGCGATTTCCGCCGCCATAAGTACCTGCCCTGCACTTCCGCCCATTATCTCCGTAAGCCCAGCCGCCGCCATTGCCGAGGAAACGCCTATCTCTGCTTGGCAACCGCCCATCGCAGCTGAAATTGTAGCATTTTTCTTGAATAAAGTCCCAATTTCACCCGCTACCAAGAGAAAACGGATAATGTCCTCCTCTGTTCTATGTTCCGTAAAGGCTTGGGAATACATCAGCACGGCAGGAATCACGCCACTTGCCCCATTCGTAGGAGCGGTAATGATACGCCCAAAACTTGCATTTTCTTCATTCACGGCAAGGGCAAAACACGAAACCCATTTGTTGATATTATTAAAAGTCGTCTCGCAGGATTGTACCATTTGAAGCCATTCATCGGCGTTGTTGTATTTTTTTTCGCCCAAAAGTTTTCGGTTCAGAGCGGCAGCACGGCGGATTACATTCAGCCCACCAGGTAAAATCCCTTCTTTATTTACGCCTTTGTAGATACACTCTTTTATTTGTTGCCAGATGTAGAGAGCCTCTTTGTTGGTCTCCGCCTTTGGTCTCCAGCTTTCTTCATTTAGATAAACCAAATCGGATACTTTTTCTAGACCTAATTTTTCTAAATTTCGTTTAATATCCTTCGCATTATGGCAAGGGTAAAGCGTTCTAATACATTGACTTTCAATAGAATTATCTTCTTTTGTGGCTACAAAACCTCCGCCTACGGAATAATAATCTTGCTCTATCACCGAGCCGTCTTTCAATTTTGCTTTGAAAATCATTCCATTAGGGTGAAAGTCTAGAGATTCTTTCATATTGAGTACCAAATGCTTTCCATAGATAAATGGAATAATCTTTTCCCCACCAAGATTCAGTGTTTGAGATGCTTTGATGTGGGCAATTTTTTCATCAATTTTGGTAGTGTCTATGGTTTTGAAATTTTCACCAGCCAGTCCTAGCATTCCCGCAATATCGGTGCCGTGTCCTATACCAGTTTTTGCCAAAGACCCAAAAAACTCCACAAAAACCTCTTCTACATCGTGTATAGAATGGGTTCTTTTTATTAAATTGATAAAAAGTTCAGCGGCGTTCCAAGGTCCCATAGTGTGCGAACTGGAAGGTCCTATGCCTACTTTTATAATCTCAAAAACGGAAATTGATTGCATAATGTAAGTCTAATATTCTAAAAAGACAAAGATAATATTTTTTTTGATTTTTGATTGATTAGAGTTTAGTTTTTGTTATTAGTAAATAGTATTAAATATAATCAGTAAAATCAAAAGTTAAAAAAACTAGAGTAAGTTTTTCCGTTTTTGATTGGAAAAAATCACAAAAATTAAATGATATTTAAGGTATCTTTAAAAGAGCATTTTTTCTAGTTTAAGTTTGGAGATTTTTTTTATGGATTACTTTTACAATTTTTCTTTTTTGGGAAATTGTTATTTAGACTAAAAAATTAGAATTGAAGCATTAGTAAAAAATTAATACACAATACAATAAAACATTTTTCCTTTGTTTTGAACATTGATAAAGTAATATTTTAGGAGGCTGATAAGTATCAATAAATAATGAAAAATTTCTAATAATATTCCTAATAAAAATAATTATCAATACCTTTGCAACTGATAAAAAATATAGTATGATGGACTTTCAAAATTTTCAGATGCCATACAGCATCAATCCAGATTATTCTAAAAAAGTAGCCTATTTCTCTATGGAGTTCGCTATTGACCAGTCTCTGAAAATATATTCAGGTGGGCTGGGTTTCCTTGCAGGTTCGCATATGAGAAGTGCTTACAATTTGAAGCAAAACCTTGTGGGAATCGGTATTCTATGGAAGTATGGTTACTATGACCAAGCAAGAAATTCAGACCTTAGTCTGCAACCGATTTGGACGAAAAAATATTATAGTTATTTGCAAGATACAGGCATTAAATTCCAAATAGATATTCACGATTCTCCTGTTTGGGTAAAGGCTCTTTACCTTGCTCCTGAGGTTTTTGATACGGCTCCTATGTTCTTCCTTTCTACGGATTTGCCAGAAAATGATCACCTTTCTAAAACCATTTGCCACAAACTTTATGACGCCAATGAAGCTACGAAGGTAGCACAATATATCCTTTTGGGTAAAGGTGGGGCAAAACTGCTTGATATGATGAACTTTGAAAGAGATGTTTATCATTTCAATGAGGCTCACGCATTACCTGCGGCGTTTTATTTATTGAGAAAATTCGGTGGAGATTTGGAGAAGGTAAAAGAGAAAGTGGTTTTCACT
>JAUNHO010000182.1:290-3060 GCA_030523905.1 Bergeyella zoohelcum | reverse complement strand
TGAAAGAGAGAAAACATAAAAAAGAATGCTTCAACTATTTAGTGAAAGACTAAAAATATAAAAAAGGAACAAAAATACTAACCTTTATTTTGATAGAAAGAGAGAAAATACCTTATCTTTGGCGGTATGAAAATAGTGAGTTATAATGTTAATGGGATTAGAGCAGCGTTCAATAAAGATTTTATTGGCTGGCTTTCAGCGACTAATCCTGATGTGATTTGCCTACAAGAAAGTAAGGCAACGATGGAGCAAATAGACATACAGCAATTTGAAAATCTAGGCTATAAAACCTATTGGTTTTCAGCACAAAGAAAAGGCTATAGCGGTGTAGGAATTGCCTGTAAAACCGAGCCGAAAAATGTAGAATACGGCTGTGGAATAGAAGCATACGATAATGAAGGGCGTGTGCTACGCGTGGATTTTGATGAGGTTTCGGTGATGTCTGTCTATGTCCCAAGTGCCTCTAATATAGAGCGTTTGGATTTCAAAATGCAGTTTTGCGAAGATTTTTTAGACTACATCAAAAATTTGCAGAAAAGCCTACCCAATTTGGTCATCAATGGGGATTTTAATATTTGCCATGAAGCGATAGACATTCACGACCCTGTAAGGCTAAAAAATGTATCGGGCTTCCTACCGATGGAGCGAGAGTGGATGACGAAATTCATCACAGAATGCGGTCTGATAGATAGTTTCCGTTTTTTCAGTAATGAACCCAACCAATATACTTGGTGGAGCTACCGACAAAACGCCAGAGAGCGAAACAAAGGTTGGCGATTGGATTATCAGTTCGTTACGAAATCTTTACAAGAGCGTCTCTCTCGTGCTATGATACTGAGCGATGCTGTCCATTCAGACCATTGTCCAGTTTTGCTAGAAATATAAATAATCTATAAAAAATAAAAGCCTACTTTTCGGTAGGCTTTGTGCTGTGCTAATCTATCAATTCGTATTCTATCAGCAGTGTTCCTGCGGAGAGATTGCCAATCTCATCAAATGCGGCTTTGGACAAATCTATCACCCTAGATGAGTGGAAAGGTCCTCGGTCATTGATGGTTACCACTACGCTTTCATCGGTTTTCATATTCGTTACCTTTATCTTTGTGCCGAAAGGTAGGGTGCGGTGTGCAGCGGTGAATTTGGAGTTATCAAAAATCTCCCCACTTGCGGTACGCTTACCGTTGAATTTGTCGTGATAATAAGAGGCTTTACCTGTTTTTGCCTCTCTACTACTTGCCGTAAAGGAAAAAATCCCGAACGCCGAAATCATCATAATGATTGTAAGAATTCCTTTTTTTATCATTCTCTTAATCTTTATTGTTTTTCTGGGGGCAAAATTAAAGCACTTCTTTTTTCCACCAAATGTTTTGATGCGAAACGGGTGTTTTTTCTACCTTTTACAAGAAATGACCTTCCGTATTATACCATCAATAAAGGCTTTTTATTATAAATGTTAAAATATGTTAAAATAATTAATTAAATGTTAATAAAATTAACATTTAACTTTGTTTTTGGTAGTAAGTATTTGATAATCAAACTAATATATTTCTTTCGGGAAAGTTAGAATGAATTTTGTGGCAGGAGTTTTCAGACTTTGAGCCAAAATCTGGTTGGTAGATTCCTCCAAGCGAAGTTTTTCACCATTATTTCCGAGTAGATAGATAGGCTGTTTTTCCGTATCATAAGGAATGATTTTATGCGAAATCTGATGTACGAACTCCGCTCCGTAATCAATTCCGAATAGACGATTGACTGCCGTGATTTTTTCATCTATCATTTTCTCCGAAAAGGCTTCCGCCGCCGTGATGACCTTCGGTAACTTTCTCTGAATAATGGCTTTGCAATAATAGGACAAGACCAAATCATCAGTCTTTTGCCAAAGTTTGATGGCTTGTAGCACATCGGTATCATCTAATTCCATAAATCGGACAATATCTTCCTGTGTTGCCGTTTGGAAATTGTTTTTATAGAGAAAATATTTCAGATTTTCAGGGGCTTCTAGTGGTGTTCCTTCGGAAATAAGTTTTTTAGCACGAGAAAGAATTTTCACCAAAATAAACTCCGCTAATGCTGCCGTTTTATGATAATAAACTTGCCAATACATCTGCATTCTCGCCATCAGATAGTTCTCTATGGAGTGTATGCCTTTTCGTTCTATTACGAGTTCGTCATCGGAGGTATTCATCATAGAAATAATGCGACTGGCATTGATATTCCCCTCCGAAACCCCTGTGAAGAAGCTATCTCGTTTCAGATAATCCATTCTATCTACATCTAGCTGGGAAGAGATGAGCTGATTGAAAAACTGCCTATGGTATTTCCCTTGAAACATCTCAATCGCGGTGGAAAGTTGCCCAGAAAACGCCTCGTTCAGCTGGTTCATCATAAGAAGGGAGAGTTTTTCGTGGTGCCAATCTTCCATCAGTAAAGACTCCAAAGCGTGGGAAAAAGGCCCGTGACCTACATCGTGTAGCAATATTGCCAACATAGCCGATTCTTCCTCATTTTGAAATAGATAAGTGCCTTTGAGTTTGAGTGTGTCTAATGCTTGGTTCATCAGATGCATTGCTCCGATGGCGTGATGAAAACGCGTATGTGTAGCCCCAGGGAATATCAAACTGAGTAGCCCTGTTTGTGAAATCCGTCTCAGTCTTTGGAAATACGGATGCTGAATAATATCATACAAAATGCCGTATGGAATCCTGATGAAGCCGTGAACAGGGTCGTTGATGATTTTGGATTTGTATTGCATATTTTTTTTGCGAATTTA
>JAUNHO010000182.1:0-280 GCA_030523905.1 Bergeyella zoohelcum | reverse complement strand
AACAGGATGAGATTTTCTTTGTTCCTTAATTGATGGTTTTCTTCATTTATTTTATGGATATTAACGATTTTTTAACGCTCATTGGTGTTTTTTTGGCTAAAACTTATGATTTTTTATTTATAAATTTGACGGCTGTTTTATTGTAGATTAAAAAAACAATAATCACTTCATTATATAGTTAAAAAAAGAAAAAGATATGCAGGGAAAGATTTTATGGGTAGATGATGAGGTAGATTTACTGAAACCTCACATCGTTTTTTTAGAAAAGAAAGGCTATGAA
>JAUNHO010000181.1 GCA_030523905.1 Bergeyella zoohelcum | reverse complement strand
GAATGAGTATCATCAACCCTGATATGGTCTCGGTGGTGAATTTCTCCGCTGGTGGTTTTGAGGCAAGATACGGCGACAAAATGGCTTCGGCACTGAATATCTACTACCGCCAGCCCCAGAAATTGGAGTTATCAGGCGAGGCAAGTCTCATCGGTGGGAGGCTTTCGGTAGGCGGAGCATCAAAGGACAAACGGCTTTCGGCAATGGTTTCTGCAAGGTATAGAAATACAAATTTGGTACTCAATACCTTGAATGAAGACACGGATTTTAATCCTCGCTATACCGATTTTCAGTCGTACATCAATTATAGATTAAACGATAAATGGAATTTCTCTTTCATTGGGTTTTATTCCAAGAATGATTATGAGATGCTTCCACGAAAAAAAGAAGTGGATTTTGGTTCGTTGCAGCAGCCCATTCGCCTAAACATTGCCTATAATGGTAAAGAGGAAGACCAGTATAGAAATATGATGGGGACGGCATCGGTTACTTTCAAGCCCAATTCCAAATGGCATTTTATTTTGGATAATTTCGCCTATCAAAACCGAGAAAAGGAATATTATACCATCGCTTCGGGCTATATGTTGCAGACTTTTGACCCTGCCACAGGCGAGCCAATTACCTCCTATGATGTGGGCGGACAGATAGACCACGCAAGGAATGACCTTTTGGTAAAAACCTACGGAAGCCAACTGAAAGCGAGGTTTTCTCCTGATGCGAATACCGACTATGAAATCGGTTTGAAATACGAGAAAGAAAACTTAAAAGACCTCACGAATGAATGGCAACTGGTGGATTCTTTGGGATATTCCCAGCCGAGAGGTAGTATAGACCCAGGTGTTTTAGACCCTTCGGATTTGAAGTTGAGGTATCATATCAGTGGGAATAACCATATTTCGCCAGTGCGTTTATCGGCTTATGCCCAGTATTCTAAAAAGTTTTATTGGGGCAATCATAAAGTTTTTGTGAATGCAGGTGCGAGGGTGCAAAATTGGTCGTTCAACGAGGAGACGCTCATCAGCCCAAGGGTACAGGTGGCGGTAAAACCAGACTGGAATACCGATATGCTTTTCCGTCTTTCGGGTGGTGTGTATTATCAAGCTCCTTTTTATAAGGAAATCAAGGACTTGTCTGGTGCATTCAATAGCGACATCAAGGCACAAAGGTCTTTCCAAGTGATTTTGGCGAATGACTATGAATTTGATATGGCAAACCGACCATTCAAACTCACCACGGAGGCTTATTATAAGAAGATGGATAGGCTTATACCTTATTATATAGATAATGTACGCACGAGATACGCAGGAAAAAACAATGCCGAAGGCTATGCCTATGGGGTAGATGCGAGGCTATTTGGGGAGTTTGTACCTGGTGTAGATTCTTGGCTATCTGTTAGTTACGCTCGTGTTTATGAGAATATAGAGGGCAGAGGCTATATCCCGAGACCTACCGACCAGCGTTTTAGATTTTCGTTGTTTTATCAGGATTATATGCCGAAATTTCCAAGTATGAAAGTCAATCTCACGGCAGTTTTTGCTAACGGATTGCCTACGGGAACGCCCATCAGTATTGATTCTACCACGAATTTGCCTAATTTCGCTTCGGCATATACCTATCAGCAGAGACTGCCTTCTTACAAACGCGTAGATATAGGGCTTACGAAGGTATTTATAGACCAAAAAGATTACAAAGCCAGAGGCGATTTTTGGAAAAACTTCCGAGAACTGACGCTAGGTGTACAGATTTTCAATGCCTTTAATATAAGAAATACGGTAGCCAACCAATGGATAACCGATGTGAATACCAACTACATCTATCCTGTACCAGTAAGACTTACAGGGCGATTTTTTAATGTAAAACTAGATTTCAAACTATAAAAACAAAAGCATCAGATAAAATGTCTGATGCTTTTTTGTGTATTTTAATTTTTTTATTAACTAGAAAATTTCTCTTCCAGAGAAGTGAAATTGTGCTTCTATTAGTGCGTTTTCGTCAGAATCAGAGCCGTGAACTGCGTTTTCTCCTACGCTTCTAGCGAATAGTTTTCTTATTGTTCCCTCTGCTGCTTCCGCTGGGTTGGTCGCTCCGATAAGTTTTCTGAAATCTTCCACTGCATTATCTTTTTCCAAAACAGCCGCTACGATAGGCCCCGAAGACATAAATTCCACTAATTCTCCATAGAATGGTCTTTCTGCGTGTATTTCGTAGAATTTTTTAGCATCTGCTACGGTTAGCTGGGTTAGTTTCATTGCTTTGATTTTGAAACCAGCTTCTGCAATTTTACCAAGAATAGCCCCTATATGCCCATCTGCAACTGCATCTGGCTTAATCATTGTAAATGTAATGTTTGACATATTTCTAATTGTTTTAGTCTGCAAAAATACTAATTATTTTTTTAGATTAAAAATTTATTTGCTGGATTGATAAAAAGATTTACCTTTGTACCCTTAAATTTTTAATTAAAATAAACAAAGATGAAAAAACAATCTTTACTTATTATGGGATTAGTATCCCTAATGGCAACTGCCCAGCAACAAACTGAAAGCTTTGATTTCTCTGGCTCTGTTTCTGGAAACAACGGCTGGACAAAATCAACAGGAACTGCGGGGGAAATAAAAACCACTGATGGTAGTTTGACTTATTCTACTATAACTTCCGTAGGGAATAAACTTTCTATTGTGAATGGAAGTCCTTATGAGGCTATCTATCTTCCACTAAGCCAACCTATTACGACTACATTTTATATGTCTTTCCTTATCAATGTTGCAGATTTGGCAACTGTACAAACTTCAACAACAGGGGTAGGGGGATTTTTTATGACCTTATCAACTTCTAGTACATTAGAAAGTAGTAATAGAGTATATATAAAGGGAGGGTCAGAGCCTAATACATATATTTTAGGCTTTGGTAATAATACTGGTCCAGCTAATACTGGATTGGAAGATATATATGGAAAATCTCCTAAAAATTTAGAACTGAATACTACTTATTTCGTAGTGGTAAAATACGATATGACGGATACAGGTGTAAAATCTTCTCTTTGGATTAACCCAACAAGCAGC
>JAUNHO010000180.1 GCA_030523905.1 Bergeyella zoohelcum | reverse complement strand
GAAAAAGAAGCTAGAAGCCGCTATGAAACAGGCATTTGCATCGGAGTTTGGGGAAGAAGTACAGCTGAAACTAAAAATCGTTTCGCCAGAGCCAACGGAGGTGCAGCTTAATCAGATAAAAGGAAAGCAAATACCTGGTATTCAGAATATTATTGCTATTGCATCAGGTAAAGGTGGCGTGGGGAAATCTACCGTAGCGGCTAATTTGGCAGTTACTTTGGCGAAAATGGGCTTCAAAGTAGGGCTTTTAGATGCGGATATTTATGGACCTTCTGTACCTACGATGCTTGATACCGAGGGTGAAAAGCCTTTATCCGTTAATGTAGATGGTAAAAACTTAATGCAACCTATTGAAAATTATGGCGTTAAGATGCTGTCTATTGGGTATTTTTCAGGGGCTAATCAGGCGGTGGTTTGGCGTGGGCCAATGGCAGCGAAGGCTCTGAACCAAATGCTGAGAGATGCCAACTGGGGAGAGCTAGATTTCCTTCTGATAGACCTTCCACCAGGTACAGGAGATATACATTTGTCTATTATTCAAGAAGTTCCAGTAACGGGTTCGGTTATTGTTTCTACTCCACAGCATGTGGCTTTGGCTGATGTGAAAAAGGGTATTGCGATGTTCCAGATGGAGAGCATCAATATCCCAGTATTAGGTTTGGTAGAAAATATGGCGTATTTTACCCCAGAGGAATTGCCTGATAATAAGTACTATATCTTCGGAAAACAGGGTGCGAGACATTTGGCAGAGGATTTAGGAATACCAGTTTTGGGAGAAATACCTTTGATACAAAGCATCCGTGAGGCAGGCGATGTGGGACGACCAGCAGCCTTGCAAGAAAATTCTAAAATAGCAGAAATTTACACGGCTACGGCACAAAATATGGTGGAGAGTTTAGTAGAACGAAATAAAAATTTACCTCCTACTGAAGCCGTGAAAATCACCACGATGGCAGGTTGTTCGCCGAAGAAAAAATAATTTTGTATTTTTGCAAACTATAATAAGGATAATATGGAAAATAATACACAACAGGAGGATATAGTAACGCGGGTATTGGAGGCATTGGAGAGCATTCGCCCATTTCTAAATAATGACGGAGGAGATATAGAGTTGGTAGAGGTACAGGGCGAAAAAGTAGTGGTTAAGCTACAAGGAAACTGCAATGGTTGCCCTATGAGTTTCTCTACAATGAAACTAGGTGTGGAAAATACCATAAAGCAATACGCCCCTGAAATCAAGGAAGTGGTGAATATAGAATCATAGTTTTTCATTGGTTTAATTTTTTTTAATGTGGGAAAGTTCGGATAGTTTTTTATCCGAATTTTTTTATGGAATTTTACTATATTTGCTCTTGAAATAAAGGTGAAAATGATTGTAAATAGTGATTATAAAAATGGATTGTTAGATGGCTTAAAATCCATAGCAAGGCTCACATATAGAGGGATTTATGTATTAGATTGCATTGATGGTAGTTTTGAATATGTTTCGCATAATCCTATTTTTCTTTGTGGAAAAACGCCTGATGAATTACAAGGAAAAAAATTCCGTTTGTTTTTTGATGAAAAAGTAAAAGAAGATGATAAGGAATTTATGAACGAAATTTTCCCTCTTGCATTTGATTTTTATAAAGAACTACCTATGGAGGAAAATAAATATGATTATACCTTGTCTTATGATTTTCATATGAAGAGCATCGATGAGTATTATGTTTTGGTTAATCATAAACTAACACCGATAGAGATAGGTGAAAATAATGTTCTAAAAAAGGTAGTTTGCCTAGCTTCTATATCCCCAAATGAAAAAACAGGAAATCTAATAGCTTATAAAAAAGAAAGTAATGAACTTTGGAAATACGATATAAAAAGCAAACATTGGATAAAAACCAAAAAGCAACAACTTTCAAGCAAGGAAAAGTTTTTGCTACATTTGTGTGCCAAAGGGAAATCTTCTAAAGAAATAGCCGAGCAGATGAGCATAAGCGTAGAAACAGTGAAGTTTCACCGAAAGAAAGTAATAGAAAAACTAGGCGTAAAGAATATAGTGGAGGCTATATCTTATGCAATGGTGTATAAGTTGATATATACCTTATAGTATTCTATTAGTTCTTTTTCTTTTCTTTTTACATATTCTACTGGTAGTGGATTGGCTAATTCCAAATAGCCTCCATCGGGATAAGAAACAATGTTCTGTTTTAGTTTTTTTGCAGGGTCTTTTAGGAAGTTTTTGAATGCCTTTATCACTTTCTTTTTATTGGTGGCGATGGCTCTATCCCAAAAAGATGGTTTATGAAATAAACTCGGATTAGCTTTTTCAACGCCTACCATTTTGAAGATATAGGAGCCAGTACTATCTTCTGCAGAAGTAACCAATCCAGGTAAATTGCCGAATTTGTAAGGTCCATATGGTAGCGGAATATCTTTGGTGTAGTAGAGTGTCCATTCTCTACCTCCCATATTGCCTATGGCTTTATGGCAATGATAGTTCAGTATAGTGGTGGTCTCTGGTTTTAGTTGCCATTTTGGGGCATTATTATCAGCGTATTTGTAGATGTCCGCATCAAAAATTTTGAAAGCCGTATAGCCTTTATCGTCTCTATAAACAGGAATATTGATGATTGGGTATTCCATATTACGAGTGTCAAAATACGCACCTCCATCTCTCTGAGCATTAGTTTTGAAAGATTCATATAGAGAATCTATCTTAATGTAGGTATGGCTATAGAATAAAGTAGTGTTTTCTTCGGTATTGATGTCTAAAACATACAATTCCTTAGTAGGCTTGCTTTGTTTAGCATTGAGCTTAGATTCTAGACTATAATAAACTCTCAACGACGATTGAGAAAATAGTGATACTGATAATAGTGCAAAGATTAGATGTAATACTTTCATAATGAGATGGTTTTAATGTTTTTATGATTTTACGGCAAAGATAATCCAAGATTTTTATACAAAACAACTCCCCAAAAGAGTAGTTTTTTACTAGTAGTAAATTATTTTTCGTAAAAAACTCAGAAACTTTTTTTTTTTTTTAGTTTCCTTTTTGTATCTTTGCCCCCAGATTTTAATGTTG
>JAUNHO010000179.1:2491-3072 GCA_030523905.1 Bergeyella zoohelcum | reverse complement strand
TTCAAAACAGAAATAAAACGCCTTAATATTGAAGATAAATTCCTGAAAGATAGCATTATAACGGAAGGTAAAATAGATTTTGATAAAAGCCACGCCCAAAAAACACCTTGCCCAGATTATCTACTACAATACCCTAAAAAAAATCCGAGAATAGAGATAACCTTTGAGAAATGTAACGATAAAGTTACCCTACAAACCATAAAAGCTTTGAGATAAGTTTATCATCATTATTATCTGTAAAACAAATAATTACCTGCTTTTTTATCAAAAATACTAACATTACAAAAATTCCAATCGGCATTAATGAAATATTTTATACATTTTTAATATATTTTTCGTAAATTCGCCACAAAATTTTAATTTAATATGAACTACGATATTATTGTTATCGGAAGTGGTCCTGGTGGATATGTTACCGCTATCCGTGCAGCTCAGTTGGGCTTCAAAACTGCAATTATTGAAAAAGAAAACCTCGGTGGTATTTGCCTCAACTGGGGTTGTATTCCTACAAAAGCTTTATTGAAATCGGCTCATGTATTTCATTATTTGAAACACGCCGAAGATTATGGACTCAACAAAAT
>JAUNHO010000179.1:0-2481 GCA_030523905.1 Bergeyella zoohelcum | reverse complement strand
ACCCAAGTTTTGAGTATTCCAATGTGGTAAAAAGAAGCCGTGGTGTAGCTCAGAAGATGAGTGGCGGTATCCAGTTCCTAATGAAGAAGAATAAAATAGATGTGATAATGGGAACGGCAAAAGTGAAAAAAGGTAAAAAAATTGATGTAGTAGATGCAGAGGGTAAAACTACGGAATATTCTGCTAACCATATCATTATCGCAACGGGAGCTCGTTCTAGAGAGTTGCCAAATCTTCCACAAGATGGTAAAAAAGTCATCGGATACAGACAGGCTCTTACCTTGCCAGAACAACCAAAATCTATGATTGTAGTTGGCTCGGGAGCAATTGGGGTGGAGTTTGCAGATTTTTATAATACAATGGGAACAAAGGTTACAATTGTAGAATTTATGCCGAACATCGTCCCAGTAGAAGACGAGGAAATCTCTAAACACCTTGAAAAATCATTGAAAAAATCAGGTATAGAGATTATGACCAATGCCTCCGTAGAAAGTGTAGATACTTCTGGCAATGGTGTAAAAGCGAATGTAAAAACGAAGGACGGAAACATTACTTTGGAGGCAGATGTATTGCTTTCCGCAGTAGGTATTCAGGCAAATATTGAGGGAATTGGCTTGGAAGAAGTGGGTATCCAAACAGATAAAGGACGAGTTTTGGTAAATGAATGGTACGAAACTTCAGTTCCAGGTTATTATGCCATCGGAGATATTATTCCAACTCAAGCGTTGGCCCATGTGGCATCAGCAGAGGGGATTACTTGCGTAGAGAAAATCAAAGGTATCCATACGGAAAAAATGGATTATGGCAATATACCAGGTTGTACTTATTGTTCGCCAGAAGTGGCTTCTGTGGGGCTTACCGAGAAACAAGCGAAGGAAAAAGGTTACGAAATAAAAGTAGGTAAATTCCCACTTTCGGCATCAGGAAAAGCTACGGCAAATGGTAATACCGATGGATTCATCAAAGTAATTTTTGATGCGAAATACGGAGAATGGCTCGGTTGCCATATGATAGGCGAAGGCGTTACCGATATGATTGCCGAAGCGGTAGTAGCAAGAAAATTAGAAACCACAGGACACGAAATCCTAAAAGCGGTACACCCACACCCAACGGTGTCAGAAGCGGTAATGGAAGCCGTAGCCGCTGCTTATGGAGAAGTAATTCATATATAATACATACCCATATTTAGTATGAAAGTCGTAGAAAACAATCTACGACTTTTTATTTTTAATATATATTTACTTATTTTATTTCAAAATTCATAATTTCATCTATTTTAGGAAAACCATTAGGAAAGCGGATACTTTTATCAGTACAATCCACCTCTTTCCAGCCTTTTTTTCTACCACAATCGCCTATTTCCACAATGATTGGAAGAAACGAAATATCATCATTTCCTTGCTCATAAATCTCCCTATATTGTACCGCTATATCTACAATAGACGGAAAATCAGTATCTAATTTTACATTTCTATAAATAACATCATAATGCGTTTCCTGATTCTGCGGAATACTAAAATAATCCTCAAAATTCTCCGTAGAACCTTGTAAATCGGCTATCGCTTTTAGCCCTAAATACAAAGCAATTGTATAATATTTTCTAGTACTAACACGCTGATAATCATCTTCATAATGACCTCCTTCGTACAAAATCGTAGGTATTCCTAGTTTTGTAAAATTATCGCCAGTGGAGGTAGGATAAAACTCATCACTATACCTTGCTATATGATTCGGAATTAATGTTTTTAGCTGCTCATAAACCTTGGCAATCACCGCCATTGATTGCTTTCTGGTTTCCGTAATTTCTCTTTCTACATTTTCAGAAGGTGCTAAAAATGAGAGTGTTGCAGGGGTTTCAGCATCGGTAGAAAAAATAGTACGCTGCTCGTGGAGATTAAGGGCATAATCATAATTTCCATTCTCTACTTTATCCTTCAAAATAGGAAATTCCTTACTAGAAGATTTCAAAAAATCTCGGTTTAGGTCTATATCCAAAGCATTTCTACGCGTCCAGACGGAAGAGCCATCAGGATTTAGCATAAAAATAAAATCCAAACTAATTTTTGAAAACAAATCATTTTTCAAGTCATCAGCATATTCTAATATCTCCCATAAATCTAGCATTGCGTGGGTAGAGTTACTTTCATTGCCGTGCATCTGCGACCAAGCCACCACACGCGTTTTACCAGTCCCCACAGAAAGCATATAAATAGGCAATCCCAAATGAGAAGTACCTATTTCTGTAATATAATCGCTGAGATTCTCCTGTAAAAATTGATGCAACCTTTTGGGCGAAATATAGCGATATGGGAAATTAGGATTTTGGCGATACAATTCTTCAATACTCATTTTACATATGTTTTACAATTTTCAAAAATACAAAATTTCATCAAAAATCTCAATATTTACTTTTGTAATATTGCTAAACGAGATAATATGTCAGTTTGTCTGTTGATATTTTTGTGGATTGAATTATTATCA
>JAUNHO010000178.1 GCA_030523905.1 Bergeyella zoohelcum | reverse complement strand
GATGTGATAGTGGCTACCATAGCCTTCGGAATGGGGATTGATAAGCCAGATGTACGCTTTGTGATTCACTATGATTTCCCTAAATCGCTAGAAAGCTACTACCAAGAAACAGGGCGAGCAGGGCGAGATGGTGGCGAAGGGCATTGCTTGGCGTTTTATGACCCAAAAGATATTGATAAATTAGAGAAATTCTTGGCTCAAAAACCTGTTTCAGAAAGAGAAATAGGACTTCAATTATTGAATGAAGTGATAGGCTATGCGGAAACTTCTATGAGCCGAAGACAATATATATTGCATTATTTCGGTGAGGAATTTGACCCTGTTAATGGTGATGGTGCGAAGATGGATGACAACTCCGTTAATCCGCCAATATTGATAGAAGTAACCGATGATTTGAAGAAAGTTCTCGTACTGATAAAATCCCTAGAAGAGAAATTCAAAACCAAGGAACTCATCAATGTAATGGTGGGGAAAGAGAGTTCCGTAACGAAGTCTTACCGACTAGAAACCACCAAGTTTTTTGCACAAGGAGCCGACCAAACCGAAAACTATTGGAAGACTATCATTCGCCAGGCTACCGTTCAAGGCTTTTTAACAAAAGACATTGAAACCTACGGAATTTTGAAGATTTCTCAAAAAGGTAATGATTGTATTGATGGAAAATACAAAGAAGCTTTCCTTGTGGCAGAAGATCGTCATTATGATTTAGGGCAAATAAAATCTCAAACCGAAAAAGATGAAGTGCAGGTGAGTGGCGGTCTGGACCAAAATCTCTTCAACCAACTGAAAGAATTACGAAAAAAAGTGGCAAAAAAATACGGCATTCCGCCATATACGGTCTTTATGGACCCAAGTTTGGAGGATATGACCGTGCAATACCCTATCTCGGTGGAAGAAATCAGTAAAATCTACGGAGTAGGAGAGGGCAAAGCCAGAAAATATGGTAAGGATTTCGCTGAATTTATCGCCAAATATGTAGAGGAAAACGAGATTGAACGCACCCAAGATATGGTGCTGAAACAAGTTGCCAATAAGTCTAGCCATAAAGTATTCATTATTCAAAATACGGACAAAAAAATAGACTTGGAAGACATTGCACAGGCTAAAAATCTCTCTATGGACGAGCTTCTCAAAGAGATGGAATCCATTGTTTATCAGGGAACTAAACTCAATATAGATTACTATATAGAAGATAATATAGACGAGGATTTGGTGGAAGAATTTATGGAATTTATGAAGGAGTCTGAGAGTGATAGTATGAAAGTCATTACCCAAGAATTTGGCGATGACCTTAGCGATGAAGAACTCCGAATGCTGAGAATAAAATTCATCAGTGATGTAGCCAATTAATTTTAATATTTAGTCTTTCGCAAATTTGGTGGTACTTATTTGTGGGTTTCCATTTGATTTGCGAGAGATTATTTTTTTGAACGAAAAAATTTCATAAATGCCGAAAAAAACAATCCTATTCATATTGCCCGATTTGGAGGCGGGCGGTGCCGAGCGTATCGTTACCACGATTGCCAACCATCTTCCGAGAGAGAAATTCATCCCAAAAATTATGCTCCTACGCAAGCAGGGCTATTACCTTGAATTTCTGAAAGACGATGTAGAGATTATAGACCTAAAAACCCCAAGAATACGCCATTCTCTCTTGCCGATTTTTAGGGAAATTCGCAAACAAAACCCCAGTTTGGTATTCTCTGGATTTGGCGAGGTCAATGCCTATATGGCGCTGTTCATCAGGCTTTTCCCAAAAACCAAGTTCATTGCAAGGGAAACCAATGTAGTTTCGGAACATATCCAAAGAAAAGAAATAAAGTTTTTCTATAAATTTTATAATAATTATGATAAAATCATTGCTCAAAGTGATGATATGATGAAAGATTTAGTGGAAAACTTCAAAATTCGTGAGAATAAAATAGTAAAGATTAATAACCCTGTGGATTTTGATTTCATAGAACAAAAATTAAAGATTTCCGAGCGACCAACCACCTTTGATACGGATTATAAAAATGTGGTAGCCATCGGCAATCTCTCTTCCAGAAAGGGTTTTGATAATCTTTTGAAAGTTTTTTCTCATCTCAAAAACGAAAAAATAAAACTCCACATTCTCGGCGATGGTAGGGATAAAGAGATGCTCCACCAAATGAAAACGGATTTGGGGCTAGACAATGTGGTATTTCACGGACAGCAGAAAAACCCTTACCAGTTCCTAAAATTTGCCGATTTGTTCATTCTTTCCTCGCGTTATGAGGGCTTTCCGAATGTCCTTTTAGAGGCGGGAGCTTGTGGTACATATGCACTGGCGAATGACTGCCCTGGTGGTATCCGCGAGATTGTAGAACCAAAAGTAAATGGCGAAATTGCCGATATAGAGCAACACAAGGAATTTGCAGAAAAAATAAAGCAAATCCTCACCGAAAACTATGATGAAAACAAGGTGAAAAATGCCATAAAAAACAGATTTTCAAAGGAGATTATTCTCCAAAAATACGAGCAAATTTTAGAATTTTTGTAGTACGCAAGATTTTTGTAAATTAGCCCAATTATATTTTCAAATAAAAAAACAAAGAAATGAGTCAATTTGATGTTACCGTAATCGGTTCAGGTCCAGGTGGTTATGTAGCTGCAATTAGAGCGGCACAATTAGGGTTCAAAACCGCAATCATAGAGAAATATCCTACAATGGGAGGTACTTGCCTCAATGTAGGGTGCATTCCGTCCAAAGCCCTTTTGGATAGTTCGGAGCATTTTCATAATGCTGCACACAATTTTGCTAATCACGGCATCATTGTGGATACTCCAAAGGCAGATTTGGCAAGAATGGTAGAAAGAAAAAACGAAGTGGTAGAGCAAACCACAAAGGGAATCCAGTTCTTGATGGATAAAAACAAAATCACGGTATTCCAAGGCGTGGGGTCTTTTGAGACGGCTACCAAAATAAAAATCACAAAGGCAGATGGCACGGCAGAATCTATAGAATCTAAATACACGATTATCGCGACAGGGTCAAAACCATCGTCTTTACCTTTTATTAATATAGATAAGGAAAGAATCATCACTTCTACGGAAG
>JAUNHO010000177.1 GCA_030523905.1 Bergeyella zoohelcum | reverse complement strand
AATAGATGCTAATGTTTCGGTAGCGAGTATCGGTGAGAAGTACATCAATGCTATTGGTGGAAGAGATAAAGTCAATAAAATCAATTCATTAACCTCTACTGCCACCTCTACCGTACAAGGTATGGCGTTGGAAATGACCATCATACAAGCCAAAGGTGGAAAATCCCTAATGGATATAAAAATGATGGGAAACACTATCCAAAAAATTGTATTTGATGGTAAAGAAGGCTATATGATGGCACAGGGACAAAAAATGCCTCTACCTGCCGAAGCCAAAGCTGAGGCTAAACAGCAGATTTTCCCTGAACTGGATTTTGCTACCTCTAAAACCATTAAACTAAAAGGGATAGAAAACATCAACGGAGAAGATGCCTACACTCTAAAAGATGGAAACACCACCTACTATTATAGCGTAGCATCTGGCTTGAAATTGGGCGAACTAAAAACCCAAAAACAAGGCGAACAAGAAATGAAAATCCCAACCTATTTCTCTGATTATAAGGAAGTAAATGGGGTAAAACATCCATTCAAAATGACCCAAAGTATGGGCGGAATGGAAATTGTCTTTGATTTCAAATCCTATGAGGTGAATAAAGCCACAGACAAGGATTTCCAATAATAACAATAAAGCCAAGATGATTAGTCTTGGCTTTTTCATTTGATACAAAAAAAATAAAAACCTCTAAAATTTCAGAGGTTTTTTCTATGATTATTTTCTTTCGTCTGTTCTTCTGAAATAGATGTCGTCATTCATCCACTGCTCAATAGCGATAGAGGTAGGCTTTGGCAGTTTTTCATAATGCTTGGAGATTTCTATCTGCTCTCTGTTTTCAAAAACTTCTTCCAAGGTAATGTTATGCACCGCAAATTCATCTAGTTTATTGTGCAATTCCGTACGGATTTCCGCATTGATTTGCTCTGCTCTTTTCCCCATAATTACGATAGCTTCGTAGATAGAACCTACTTTTTCCTCTATTTTATTTTTATCGTAAGTGATGGTGGTTAGTTCTGCTTTTGTATCTTTTACGCTCATTTTCGGTAGATTGTTTATTTTTCAGTCTGCAAATATAATTAATTTTCTTCTAATTCTGAAATATAATATTCTCCACAGAGTTATATTACTTGTTTTCAGTAGTTTCTTTATCAGCTTTTAACTTTTCTTTCGCCTCCTGCTCCTCACGGATTTTCTTTTGCTTTGCTAAAAATTTCTCTTTTTCAGCCTCTAAAACCAGTTTTTGTTTCTCGAATTTTTCCTTTTCTATTTCTAGGTTTTGTCGGTAGTTTGCGGCATCTTTCGCCTGTTTGCTATCTGGCAATTCCTTTTCTATGAATTTGGTATATGCCAATGCCGTTTGCAATCGGTCTGATTTCTTATCAAAAATAGAGTTCACCGCCAGTTCGTATTTAGACCTCATAATGTAGTCATAAATTTTAGTACGAAGTTTGATACTTGGGAAATCATTCAAAACATTTTCAAAAGCTATATCTGATGCCTTATACTCACCCATTTTATAGTATTGACGGGCATTTTCATACGCCTTAAATTCTAGTTTATAAGACAACTCATCAATCAAGGTATTGATATTTTTTGCTCTCTCGGAATTGGGATATTTATTCAGGAAATTTTGAAGTTCATTCAGTGCAGAATCGGTATTGGTTTGGTCCAAATTATAATCCTGCGACCCCTGATAGTAGCACAAAGCCGACATATATGCTGCCTCTTCTACCCTTTCGTCATCGGTAAAAGTAACCGAGAAATTCTTAAACTGATGCCCAGCAATGCGGTATTGTTTATCATAATAATTGGCATATGCCGTATTGAAAACAACCGTTTTGGCATCGTCTGTACCTGCTACCAAATTGGGCAATCTCTCGTATAAGGCTATTGCCTGTGTCCATTTTTTATCCGCAAAGTACTGATTAGCAGTCTCTAATATCAAATTTTTATCTGCACTTTTCATCGCCGTTTCGTATTTTCTATTACAAGAAACCACAGCGAGTGCCAACGCCAATAGGGCAACTATTTTTTTCATAAAACGAATATAAACTAGTTCAAAAAATAAGTTTGAGTTTGCAAAAATAGGATTTTTTTTATCAATAGATTGGTTTTATGATTTTTTAACATCATTTTTCTACAATTTTGGCTGATAACCCAATAACGAAAAAATAGTCTGATAATTGCTATTTCTGACTTTTTCTTCGGCTTTTTTCATAAAATCGTCCTCGTTTCCTGGCACATAATCGGCATAAAAAATTTTATTTCTGATGACAAAAACCGCCGAACCAATGAGATTCGTGAGAATATCCTCCGCTTTTGCTACATAGGTAAAAACGCCCGTTATGATGCCTTTTCTCACCACTTCTTCTATTTTTTCGGTGGCTGTTCGGTAAAACCCCAGTAAATCATCTTGCACCAAATCGGTATGCTGAAATTCTTTTTTCACAAAATCGTGAAGGTAATGATACCTAAACATCTGGCTGATAATGAACTTAATAATCTCCTTCATCTGCATCTCTGGTCGCCCCATTTTTATCGTTTCATAAAACTCCGCAAAGCCCTCACGCGTTCTCTGCACACGATACTGATAAAGATGAACGAGCATCTTTTCCTTTGAGCCAAAATAATACGAAATCATAGCGACATTCACCTCTGCCTTGGTACAAATATCCCTCACCGAGGTTTTTTCAAAACCTTTTTCGGCAATGAATTCTTCGGCAATTTCTAAAATTTTTATCTGTTTATCTGTGAATTTTTTCATTTTATTTTGAGCATCAAATATTTTTTATCGCTAATTCAATTATTTTCGCAAATATCCGATAATTTTATTTATTTTTGGCTATGTTTTATTTTGATTTTCACCATCATCAGCCCTGTAAAAATGGGATTTATAATCTCAATTTGTTTGAAACGCCTCCCAATTCGCCATTTTCCATCGGCATTCATCCCAAAGATATTGATGGAAATTTTAGCGAAAAAATGAAGTGGCTGGAAGATTATTCTCTATCCGAAAACTGCGTTGCCATCGGTGAATGCGGACTTGATGCCCTACTTGAAACTCCACTGGAACAACAAGAAGAGGCAT
>JAUNHO010000003.1 GCA_030523905.1 Bergeyella zoohelcum | reverse complement strand
TCTGTTTTGGACAATAAATTAATCCTATCCCCAGCTCCCAAAGCGGTTAAAACCTGTTTCAATGGTCCGTAAATACGCTGGTTTAGTTTATCAATATTATCAGAACCTAAAACACTTACAGAAAGTGGGTTGTATGGTACCGTAGTAAGCGATGGAATAGCCGTAACATCAGGGATATTCGCCACTATGCCCTTTGCTCCCGTTGTAGCAATCTGAGTCGCTAAAAGTGTATAATAAGTCTTGAAATCAGCCGCCGAAGTGAGAGTCTCCACGCTGCTATCTCCTCCTGCCAACGCATAGAGAAGAGCGTCATTATTCCCTATCCAAAGGGAGAAAAATGTAGGTTTTTGGCTGATGAAATCCGCAATAACCGAAGTAGTAGCACTTGATGCAAATCTTACAAAATAAGGGTTGGCTCTTCCAGCGGACAAATTAGCTGCACTTCCGTAGCCTGGTGCCAAAAGATGAGAAACCTTTGCCCCTGGAACGCCCATATTTTGGTAAGGTCCAGATGCGTAGATGTTTGTCAAAGTAGTAGTCCCAGTTCCTGATGCTGTTACAGGTGATAATTCTCCATTTACTAGGCTAAGAACCAGTTTGTTGGCTCTACCAATTGATGGTATTCCGCCCAAATCATCTGCCATTAGAGGTTGTTTGAACTCGCCCCCGCCTACGGCTTTCATTTGCTGAGCAATCATATTAGGATAAGACTCGTTTTGCCCAGAGATATACAGAGCATTATCTCTATACCCAGCCGTAAGGGAGTTTCCTAATGCTACATATTTGGAAAAATCTGCCTCGCCGTTTGTGGTGGCTATTTCCGTTACATCGGTATCAAAATCTGTATTGCAACTATACGAGAAAAACAAAGTGGAAATTGCAATAGCAGAGAAAAATATTTTTTTCATTTTCTATTAAAATTATTTAAGATTATAGCTAAGACCAAGACCAAAATAGTAAGCTTTTAGTTTGGCTTGTCCTGCAAAATTATAGTATTCATTATTGAAAGTTCTGTGTTTTGGTAGTGCGTATGCCCCAGCCAAATCCACTCCGAAAGAGTTGAACTTAAAGCCTACCCCAGCCGTTATTACATTCATATTGAATGACGGAGTTTCTGGGATAAACCACGCATCAGAATAAGGTGTTTCATCAAAATACCAACCCGCTCTACCTGCAATCATATCGGTGAATTTGTATTCCGTACCTACTCTTATGGTTTTCGTATTTTTGAAATTTTTAGGAGTCGTTTGGATAGTCAAATCCGTTTGATTTCCCACAGGTGCATTAGCAAAATCCAAAGTTAAACTTTCGTAATTGCTCCAACCAGTATAGTTGAAATCTGCCGAAATTTTCCATTTTGGTGTTATTTTATAGGTTGCCCCAATTGTATATTCTTCTACCAAAGGCAATGTAGCTGTGAAGGAATCCTGTCCATTAGCACTTAATCTCAACCTTGAATAAAGGGAAGACGGAATGTTAAATGTTGCTACACCGTTCTTCGCTTTCATATCCACAGGCGAACGATATGCCACGCTCACATCCCATTTTTCATCTGGCTGGAAATAGAACCCAAAACTGAAACCTTGCCCAGTAGCCTTGGAGTCTTTTACATTCAGAGTACCACCGAGTTGTGTGACGGATTTCGTCCAATCTACCTCACCTTTTGCATAAATATAACTTGCTCCAAATGATGCCCAAGGTGCTAATTTTACAGAAACCATTGGCTGGAAGAAGAATGATTTTAATGCCATTTTATGCACTAATTCTTTCCCTGCCCAGTCGCTACCCCAATCCACGGTACTACCGAAAGGTGTAGTAAAACTGAACCCTACGGAAAGATTTTCAAGAGGTTTATAAGCTACCGCCGCGTAGATAGGTGTCCCTAGTGGATTATCTGTGTTATAAGATTCTAAGGTATTGAGATTCTGATAAGTAACCGTAGAACCTACCCCGAATCCACCTGCTACAACACTCAGTTTAGAAGGGATAAAAGATATACCTGCTGGGTTGAAAAACGCCACACTAGCGTCTTCTGCGTGTGCACTAGTATGTGCCATAGCAAGTTGTTTTACACCTTGTAGAGAGACTCTGAAACCACCTGCATAAGCGATAGTTCCTGCCAAAATAGCAGTCGTAATGATTAGTTTTTTCATTTCGCTGAATAAATATTAAAGGGCAAATGTAATACTATTTTTATACATTGCATAATGTTTTTCAAACAAAATGAAATTTTATTTTAATGTTTGATTTTTTATTTTATACTTTATTTCTTGGTTTGTAGTTTATTAAAAGTGTAAGTATATTGTATAAATGCTTTTTGTTTAATGTTAAACAAATGCTTCGTAGCTTGTGTTTTGTGATTAGGTTAAAAATAAGTAATTGCTATAATCCGTTTTTTATTGTATATTTGCTGAAATCCATCAATAGAAATATTTATCATCAAAATCAAAGAGAAATGCTTCATAGAATCCCAATAGAAAATATTTTGTTTTTAGATATAGAAACCGTTCCTCAGTATAGTGATTGGAATGAAATGCCTGAAAATGAGCAGATTCTATGGGATAAAAAAACAAAATGGCAACGCAAAGAAGAGGTTTCCGCGGAAGAACTCTATAACGAAAGAGGAGGTGTGATGGCGGAGTTTGGAAAGATTATTTGCATCTCTGTGGGTATGATTTATAGAGATTCTAAACTAAAAATAACCAGTTTCTATGGCGATGATGAGAAAAAACTGCTCCATAAATTTGGTGAAATTTTCAATAGTAATAGGCTTCAAAATGTGATTCTCTGTGCTCATAATGGCAAAGAATTTGATTTTCCGTGGATTGCTCGTAGGTTTTTAATTAACGGAATGATGCCACCTTCTCCGTTCCAGATGTTTGGTAAAAAACCTTGGGAGATTCCGCATTTGGACACGATGGAACTTTGGAAATTCGGTGATTATAAGACCTTTATATCTTTGGAACTGATGGCTTCTATATTTGAGGTTCCTACACCAAAAGACGATATAGATGGCTCTATGGTGGCTACTATTTATTATAGAGATAAAGATTTGCGGAGAATCGTTCAATATTGTGAAAAAGATGTTTTAACTTTGGCGAATGTTTTTCGTAAGATGAGGCAGGAAGATAGTCTTACGAGATACGAGGACGATTAACGCAAAAAAATAATTTTTAATCAAGAATATGAAATATACAGACGAGCAGATTGCAGAAATTGGCGAGAAAATTATTCTAGCCCTTAAAACCATTTATGACCCTGAAATTCCAGTGGATATATACGAGCTGGGGCTGGTCTATGATGTGCAAATATCCGACGAGGGCGATGTAAAAGTAGTGATGACGCTTACTACGCCAAACTGCCCAGTAGCAGAGACTTTACCGCAGGAAGTAAAGCAAAAGGTA
This sequence comes from Bergeyella zoohelcum, assembly GCA_030523905.1. Lineage (GTDB taxonomy): Bacteria > Bacteroidota > Bacteroidia > Flavobacteriales > Weeksellaceae > JAUNHO01. The sequence goes on along the minus strand of JAUNHO010000003.1, from coordinate 19,029 downwards.
TCCGATGTAGATGGCGTGAAAGAGGTGGATTTGGAGCTGACTTTTGAACCTGCTTGGAACAAAGAAATGATGAGTGAAGAAGCTAAATTTGAACTTGGGATTTTATTCTAGATATTAGTATAAAACAGGGATTTTATTCTTCTTTTGCTTGAAAAAATAGTAAAATGGTAAAAAAACTAAAATTAGAAGAACTAGGCAGGATAGATGTGGAAGCCTTCAAGGGGGTTAAGAAGATTCCGTTGGTTGTAGTACTTGATAATGTGAGGAGTATGCACAATGTAGGGGCGGTTTTCCGTACGGCTGATGCTTTTATTGTGGAAAAAATCGTTCTTTGCGGTATTACGCCTACGCCACCGCATAGGGAAATCCATAAAGCGGCTTTGGGGGCAACTGAAAGTGTGGATTGGGTGTTTGAAAAAGATATTTCTACGGCTTTAAAAAATCTTAAATATTCTGATTATCAGATAATTGGCGTAGAGCAAACGACCGATAGTGTAAATATAGAAAACTTCCATATTGATAAGGCGAAAAAATACGCCATTGTTTTAGGAAACGAGGTTGATGGGCTTTCTGATGAGGCTTTTTCTCATTACGATGCTTTTTTGGAAATCCCTCAGATGGGTACAAAACACTCCCTAAATGTCTCTGTATGTGGTGGGATAGTGATGTGGGAGTTTTTCCGAAAACTTTTATAAACAGACTATGGCACCCGTATAAGGTGCCATAGCTGGTAAAATAAATCTAATAAAAAGTAAAAATGAAAGGGTGCAAATTTATATATTATTTTAATATGTGTCAAGTTTTTGAATGATAAAATATATACATTGCATAGGATTATTTTTTTATAAATTCGTTTGATGTTTATCCAGAATTATATTTCCAAGGATTATCCTGTTTTTCAGTTGGGAGATTCTATTACTCAAGCCCTTGATTTTACGAGGGGTTTTGGTTTTTCGCATATTTTTATTACGGATAACGGCTTTTTTATTGGGGCTATTAGCAAGGATTGTTTAGATGAATATTCTACCGAAAATTTAGCCAGTTTGGAGGCTCATATTCAAAGATTTGGGGTTTTAGAGGAGGGAAATATTATTGATTCTGTACCTTTATTCCATAGTTTTGAAGCGAATATCATTCCTGTTATTGGGAAAAATGAAAATTATTTGGGGTATATTTCTTATGAAGATGTTTTTAACGAATTTTCAAAATATCCGTTGTTTTCTGAAAATGGAGCAATTTTGACCATTCAGGCCATAGGGAAATATTATTCTTTCACGGAAATTGCTAATATTGTAGAAAATAATAACGGAAAACTCTATGGTATTTACATTAGTGCAATTAATGAAGGAAATTTTTGGATAACTATTAAAATAAATAGTACGAGTCTTTCATCTATTGGTAAGACCTTTGAAAGATATGGCTATAGTATTGTGTATAAGCATTATACGGATAATCAGGAAGATTTAATGAAAGACCGATTTGGCTTTTTTCAAAAATATTTAGAAATATAAAATTGATAAAAAAATAAGATGAAAGTTGCGATATATTCACAAAAGAAAGATTTAGAAACATTTTTGTATCTGAGTAAATTCATTTCCGAACTCAAAAAACGAGATATAGAAGCCGTCCTACACGAGGGGACTTCGCAAGATTTACAATTTTCCAAAGATTTTCAGGTTTTTTCTTCTAAAAAAGACCTTAAAGAGCAGGGAATCAATTTGTTTTTCTCTTTCGGGGGCGATGGCACTATTCTCAATGCTCTTACTTTTATCCAAGATTTGGAAATCCCAGTTATAGGTGTTAATACTGGTAGATTGGGCTTTTTAGCAAGTTTTAGCAAGGAAGAAATTTTCAAAAATATAGATTCTATTTTGGCGAATGAGCTAGTTCTTAGCAAGCGTTCTGTGCTGGAAATTGAGACTAAAAATGGAAGTATAGACCATCCTTTTGCCCTGAACGACCTCAGTATTATGAGAAAGGAAACCACTTCTATGATTACGATAGATGCCCATATTAATGATGAGTTTCTTACGGTTTTCTGGGCAGATGGGCTTATTGTTTCCACGCCTACGGGTTCTACGGCGTATTCTTTGAGTTGCGGTGGTCCGATTATCGCCCCGATTAATGATAATTTTGTGATAACGCCCATCGCTCCGCATAACCTCAATGTACGCCCAATAGTGCTAAAAGACGATGTGGAAATCAAGCTAAAGGTAGAAAGCCGTGTGCCGAAATACTCTGTCTCGCTGGATTCTAGGCTTTATGAACTAGATACGAATGAGGAAATTATCATAAGGAAAGCACCTTTTGAGCTGAATCTTCTCCTTCCTAAAAATATGAATTTCTTTGATAAACTCCGCGAACGCCTCCTTTGGGGAAAGGATAAGAGGAATTGATTAAGTCAGTTTTCATATTGCGTACAATATTATTAGATATAGTTTTTTATCATTTAGAAGATTAAGCTTCCTAAATGCTTTTTTTATTATATTTGCCACAAATCAAAAGCTAATGAATAAGACTTGGACGACACAAGAGATTTTGGATATTTACAATCTCCCTTTTTTGGAGCTGGTGTATAGAGCAGCGGAAACGCATAGGCAATTTCACGACCCCAATAAAATACAAATCTCATCGCTTATCTCCATAAAAACAGGCGGTTGCCCCGAAGATTGTGGCTATTGTCCGCAGGCGGCAAGGTATCATACAGAAGTGAAAATTCACGATTTAATGCCTGTTCATCAGGTGAAAGCACAGGCGTTGAGAGCCAAACAAAATGGGATTTCTCGCGTGTGTCTCGGTGCGGCATGGCGTAATGTGAAAGACGGCGACGATTTTGAACAAGTGCTGGATATGGTGCGAGCCGTTACCAAACTGGATATGGAGGTATGTTGCACCCTAGGGATGCTTACCGAAAACCAAGCCAAACGCCTTGAAGAAGCAGGTTTGTACGCTTATAATCATAATATTGATAGCTCGGAAGAATACTACAAAGAAGTGATTTCTACTCGTGCTTTTGAGGATAGATTGGAGACCATTAATAATGTCCGAAAAACCTCCATTACGCTTTGTTCAGGTGGTATTATTGGTATGGGCGAAAGCCTTGAAGACCGCTGTGGAATGCTAAAAGTCTTGGCAAATATGACCCCACAGCCAGAGTCGGTGCCGATTAATGCCCTTGTTGCAGTAGAAGGCACGCCAATGGAGGAAGAAAAGCCGATAGATATTTTTGAGTTCGTGAGAATGGTCGCCACCGCACGAATTGTCTTACCAAAAACCCAAGTAAGGCTTTCCGCGGGTAGAACTGGGCTTTCTCGCGAAGGGCAGGCACTTTGTTTCTTGGCGGGTGCGAACTCTATTTTCGCTGGCGACAAGCTTCTGACCACTCCCAACCCTGATGTGAATGAAGACAAAAAGCTCTTTGACCTACTTGGTATAAAGCCCCAAAACCCTTTTGAGAAACACGCCAAGAGAGAAGTGGTAGAGAAAGAAGATTCTCAATATCAGCCATTGGGCGAAAACCCTCGCTGGACTAGACCTACCCACAAGATAGAACGCAACGAAAAAGCAAGAGTGAAGAAGTAACGATAAATTTAGTACATTTGCCATCATTAGAAAAAATACCATTTTATGAAGAATATTTTATTAGCATTCTCTCTATTCGGTTTGGTCTCTTGCGGAGGACCAGCTGCTATTTACACGCACGATTCCCTATTTGAGTGGAATAAGAATGACAAAATCAATAGTATGTATATCATCGTAGATGCTGGGATAGAGTCAAAAGACTTAGGTGTAATGATGAAAAACTTCTCGACTGAGTTTCAGCAAAGAGGAATGGTAGGTGCAGCAACCTATGTGAATGAAAGAGAACTCAATGCCGTAGATAAAGCCGCTGAAAGAATGGAGCAAAGCCAAAATGACTATCTGCTCTATTTGGATATGTATTCAGCAAATACATCTCCTGTATATTTCTATTACTATAAACTTGTTAATAGAAATACGAATACTGCCGTTTGGGAAGGAAAATTAAGTACTTCCAAAAACATAACTATCCCTAAAAAATTATTCCAAAAGATGGAAAAACAAGGATTTTTAGCCCCTAAACTTAAAAAGAAATCATAATGAAAACTTTTATTACTTTATTCATCATTTTGCTCACTTCCATAGTAGAAGCCAATGCACAACGAGTTGATTTTTACTCCATAGCAGACCCTTCTTTGAAGAAAGGTAGCATTAAGAAAATGGTTATCACTACCTACTCCTTTCGTAATACCTAAAGGCAAACGCAAAATATAGCCGATGAACTTGAAAAAGGCTTTGCCGAGAACGACATCAAGGTTTATCTTTTGAATAATAATTCTGATGATATTAATGATTTGAAAGATAAACTCCGAGAAACAAAAGCCAAGTATATTTTACTTTCAAAACCTATTATATTTGAAATGGAACAATATTATAAATGGACGATTGTGGAGGCAGAGACTGGTAAAGAGCTTTATAAAGCTCTGCTGATTGAAACGATGTTTGGAAATAGAAAGAATGTAAGAAAACTTATTGCCGACCTCAAAGAGAAAGGCATAATATAGCAAAAAAATCTTCTCATTATCCGATGAATTAACGAACGAACCTAATAAAAATATTGGGTTCGTTTTTTCTGTTATGGGCAATCGTTTATAGGTTTTCACAAAACGCTCTAATGCGTTTCCCCAAAAGCTCGCCTGCTTTTCTAAAAACCACGCCTGCTTTTTTGAAACGCACGCCACCTTTTTCAAAAAGCAGGCGAGCTTTTGGGCAGAGCCTCTATATCTTTTTTCATATCGGTAGTATCGGTACTAGAATTGGCTTTCTTTCACCTCAAACTATTCAGGTAGTCCCAGATTTCATCGGTCTTTTTCTGCGGAAGTTCGTAGAAGTCGGCTGGGTACTTTTCCTTATAGTCTTGCCAAAGTTTGTCGTCTTTTTCACTATAATAATTAGGGTATTCCCAAATGAATTTCCTACGCTTTTCGCCTATTTTCCTAAATAAAAACGCCAAAATCGCACCGACCACCGCCCCTGAAAGATGGGCTTGCCAAGAGATACGGCTAGGTTCGTCCAGCTGATAAAAAAGCTCCTCTGGGAAAATCCCCCAAATCAAACTTCCATAATACAGGGCAACCAAAAGGCTAATGGCTACGAGCTTGGTATTCCACCGAAATATCCCACTGAAAAAAAGGAAGAATGCCAAGACATAAACGATGCCACTCGCCCCAATGACACACGAATAATAAAACTCACCAGTGGTAATATCCAGCGGAGGCATCAGCCAAATCAGCATTCCTGTAGAGAGCCAGCCAATCGTAAGGATTTTATTGGCAATCATCGGATAAAACTGATAAAGAAGGAACAAAAGCACCGCCATCGGTAGGGAATTTCCTATAATGTGTTCTAGATTTCCGTGTAAGAGCGGACTGAAAATCACCCCTTTCAAACCCTCTGGCGTTAGCGGAATAATCCCTCCAATACAAGTGTCTAAATTCAAACTATTTTGAAGCAAAAACCCCAACCACATTGCGGAGAGCATCAGTAAAGGATAGAATAATGCTCGGTAAGATATGTTATATTTTTTCATCATTGCAATGTCTAGGCAAATCCATTGCCAATATCAAAATACGGAAATAATGGCAGGGAAATTAATACCTCAAACAGGATTTCCTTATTTCTCTTTTATTCATTACTTTTGGGCAAAAATTAAGAATATGTTTTCAGATGAGCATCTTTATTCCATAGCCCTCCGCCGTTGCAGTATGGTAGGCGATGGTTATTTCAAAAAGCTAATACAGACCGAAGGCTCCGCACAAAACATTTGGAAAACACCAAAGAATCAGTTGCAGAAACTCTACGGCATCGGTGAGAAAATAGTAAAGGAAATAGGGAATGATGAACATTTGAAATTCGCAGAAAAAGAACTGATTTTTTGCGAAAACAATAATATCAAGGTCAATCTAAAACACCTAGGAGACTTGCCAAAATTACTTGCTGAATGCGAAAATGCCCCTGCGATTCTCTACCAAAAAGGAAATTTTGACCAGTCCAAAACCGCCATTAGTATTGTCGGGACTCGTAACCTTACTTCATATGGGAAAAATTTTATTGGTAAGTTTTTAGCCGAGACAAAAGATTATAATATACAGACAATAAGTGGTTTAGCCCTTGGTGCAGATACGGAAGTTCATCAGCAATCGTTGGAAAATAATATTCCTACTACGGGCGTTCTCGCACACGGTTTTCATATGCTTTATCCATCTAAAAACAAGGTGCTTTCGGAGAAAATATTGGAAAATGGAGGTTGTCTTTTTACCGAATTTAATACTTCGGAAAAACCAGATAGAGAGCATTTTATACAAAGAAATAGAATTGTAGCGGGGCTTTCTATGACGACCATCGTGGTGGAGACGGCTTTTGGAGGTGGCTCTATCAGTACGGTAGGTTTTGCAAATAGCTATAATAGAGATGTTTATGCACTTCCAGGAAAAATAACCGATAAATATAGCCAAGGCTGTAATCTCATTATTTCGCAAAATAAAGCAGCGACTATTGCTACCGTTAGTTCATTGATAAAAGACCTTGGTTTAGAAGAATCTCCTGTAAAACTTCCGCAACTTTTTCCTGATGATGAGGTAAAAATAGAACTATCTGAAAATCAGCAAAAAATATACGATTATATAAAACAGCATCCACAGATTTCACTAGATGACCTAGCAGAAAATTTGGAAATTCCAGTCTATAAAATTCACCCAATTTTATTAGAAATGGAGATTTTAGGGTGCATACGCTCACTTTCGGGCAGACAATTTCAGGTTATTTGATGAAAATCCCTTTTTTGAGAATGTATTAATTTTAGCCTTATGGTTGTTTTTCTTTAATCTAAAATGATAATTGATAAATTTAACAAAAAATTAATACAGATAAAATAAATTTTCATCAAAAATAAAAATAAAACTTGGTGGATTGAAAAAAAAAATTAAATTTGTGGCATTAATTTTACGAATATGGAAAACTATAATGTAGAGCAGCATATTGAAGATTTTGTTGCGAGAATAGAAGCTAAAAACCCAAATGAGCCAGAATTCTTACAAGCAGTAAAAGAAGTGGCAGTTACCGTAATCCCTTTTATCCTTTCAAAACCAGAGTATAGAGGGAAAAAACTTCTTGAAAGAATGGCAGAGGCAGAGAGAGTGGTAATCTTCCGAGTGCCGTGGGTAGATGATAAAGGGGAAATCCAAGTTAATAGAGGTTTCAGAATACAGATGAACTCTGCGATTGGCCCATACAAAGGAGGTCTTCGTTTCCACCCTACGGTGAATCTTTCTGTGTTGAAATTCTTGGCGTTTGAGCAGGTATTCAAAAATTCATTGACTACATTGCCTATGGGCGGAGGTAAAGGTGGTTCGGATTTTGACCCACAGGGTAAATCAGATATGGAAATTATGCGTTTCTGCCAAGCCTTTATGACGGAACTTTGCAAGCATATTGGTCCTGAGACCGATGTTCCTGCGGGAGATATAGGGGTAGGTGCTAGAGAAATCGGTTATCTATTCGGTCAGTATAAGAAAATCAGAAATGAATTTACTGGGGTATTGACTGGTAAAGGATTGGCTTATGGTGGTTCATTGATTCGCCCAGAGGCTACTGGCTACGGCGTGGTGTATTTCTGTGAGCAGATGCTAAAAACCATCGGAGAGGAAATCAAAGGTAAAACTTTCACAGTTTCAGGTTTTGGAAATGTGGCTTGGGGAGTTATCAAAAAGGTAAATGAACTAGGCGGTAAAGTCGTTACTATCTCTGGTCCAGATGGTTATGTGTATGACGAGGCTGGTATTTCTGGTGATAAAGTAGAATTTTTACTTGAACTAAGAGCATCAGGAAACAATAGAGCGGAAGACTATGTGAAGAAATATCCAGAAGCAAAATTCTTCGCTGGAAAACGCCCTTGGGAAGTAAAATGTGATGTGGCTATTCCTGCCGCTACACAAAACGAACTAGATTTTGAAGATGCTAAAACACTGGTAGAGAATGGTGTAATCTGCGTAACAGAAGCGGCTAATATGCCATCTACTTTGGAGGCTATCAATCACTTCCTTGATAATAAAGTATTGTTCAGCCCAGGTAAAGCGTCTAATGCTGGTGGTGTAGCGACTTCTGGTCTTGAAATGACCCAAAACTCTATCCGTCTCAACTGGACTTCCGAGGAGGTAGATGCGAGATTAAAAGAGATTATGATAGGTATCCACAAGGCTTGTAGAGACTACGGAAAAGAAGAAGATGGCTATGTGAACTATGTGAAAGGAGCGAACATTGCTGGATTCGTAAAAGTAGCAGAGGCTATGCTAGCACAAGGTGTAGTATAAAAATATTAAAACGCTCAAAATGAAGGTTTTGGGCGTTTTTTGATGATATTTAGTAATCGTAATATAAAGTAAAATGACAGATAAAAGGCATTGATTTCCAATGCTTTTTATTTTTGTGTCTTCTCTGAAAGTTTTTCTACAAATTCATAAGCGGCAGGGCATATTAAGGTATTTTTTATTGTGAGATGGTTGATTTGGTAGATTTTTTTTCTATCCGTATGCGGATATTCTCTACACGCTTTGGGGCGAACTTCATAGATGAGACAAGTATTGTCTTCCGCAAGAAAATAGCAAGGCAATGATTGCAAAACTTTATCATTATCCTCATCTACTTGTAGGAATTTTGCCTCAAAATCAGCTGGTTTCATACGGAGATGCTTCGCAATTCGCTCTATATCTTTTTCTGTATAGAGAGGGCCTGTGGTCTTGCAGCAGTTGGCACATTTTAGGCAATCAATTTTGCTAAATACTTCATTATGAATGTCTTCTACTATATAATCTAAATTTTTCGGTGGCTTCTTTTTTAGGTTGTCCAAAACCTTTTTATGCTCTTTCTGTTTTTGTATCGCTTTTTTTCGGTAGGCTTCTAAATCCAAAATTTCATTTTTAATAACGGCAAAGATACAAATAGAAAACCGAACGAGAAAAGCCAATCAAAAAGCATTGGAATAATCATTCGTGGAGGTTTATTATTCTAGATTTTTAGCTATAAATTTCATTTTTATAGGTTTTAAGCCTTTATTTTCCTTAAAAATTAGTATTTTAGCACCCTAATTAATTTTAATTTTTATGAAAAGAATAGTTTTGTTATGCTCTTTTCTTCTTTCTTTTCTTCAAGTGAAGGCAGATGAAGGAATGTGGCTGATGATGCTCATCAAAAGACTGAATGGGCAAGACCTACAAAAGAAAGGACTGAAACTAACGCCAGAGGAAATCTACTCGGTGAATAATTCCAGCCTAAAAGACGCTATCGTGCAGTTTGGAGGTGGCTGTACTGCTGAAATGGTTTCCAAAGAAGGGTTGCTATTTACCAATCACCATTGCGGATATGGGAATATCGCGGCTCTTTCTACACCAGAACACGACTATCTTACGAATGGTTTTTGGGCAATGAATAGAAGCCAAGAACTACCTGCAAAAGGGCTTTCCGTAAGATTTTTGGTAAGAATGGGAGATGCTACAAAGAGAATCAACGCTTTGCTGAACAACAATCTATCTGCAAAGGAAAGACAAAACATTATAGAAGCGGAGTATAAAAAAATCCAACAGGAGAATTCTGAGAACGGAAAATATACCGTAGTTGTAAAAGATTTCTTCAACGGAAATGAGTTTTATTACTTTGTTTATCAAGATTTTAATGATGTTCGTTTGGTAGGAACTCCGCCTAATTCTATTGGTAAATTCGGTGGTGATACAGATAACTGGGAGTGGCCAAGACACACGGGCGATTTCTCTGTTTTCAGAGTTTATGCTGATGCGAATGGAAACCCAGCGGAATACTCCCCAAATAATGTTCCTCTGAAACCTAAACACCATCTACCGATTTCCCTAAAACCTATAAAACCAGGCGATTATACTATGATTGTAGGTTATCCAGGTAGAACGAACCGATTTATGACTTCCTTTGGGATTGACCAACTTATCAACAGAGATTACCCAGCGTGGGTAGAGGCTTCCAAAATTGCTATGGATGTAATGAAGAAGTATATGGATGCCGACCAAGCTACGAAACTCAACTATGCGTCTCAATACGCTTCTGTGGCAAACTACTGGAAAAACAGACAAGGAACCATAGAATCTGTAAAGAAAAATGGAACCATACAAGGGAAAGAAAAAGTAGAAAAAGTCTTCCAAAAGTGGGCAAATAAATCTGCGAATAAAGCCCTTTATTCTAATGTTTTAGCCGAAATGAAAGGCTACTACAACACAACTTATGCCAGAGGTGTGGAGAGAAACTACGCGGCACAGCTTACCAGAAATGCGAAGTATATTCCGTATGCGGTTAATCTTTCTGCAATGCTAAAATCTTACATCAATGAAGCCGATGCAACGAAAAAAGCAGAACTGAAAAAGCAAATAGAAACGCGTGTTAATAGCGTGTATGAGAAGTTCAACCCAGCGCTAGAACAAGAGATGCTAGCGACTTTGGTGGCTCTTTATAAGGAAAAAGTAAGCAGCGAGGTGGCTTCAAAAACTCTTAAAAATACCAACCCAGCACAGCTAGCGTCCATTGCTAAAAACTCAATTTTTGCAAATGCAAACTCTGTATTAGCGTTTATCAATAATAACTCTGATTTAGCAAAACTAGAACAAGACGAATTGCTAAAATTCGCTACGGCTTACCTTGCAGATTCTAGAGAGTTAGCTTCTAAATACACCACAGAAGACGAAAAATTCAGCAAGAATAATAGACTTTATTTTGATGGACTGAGAAAGTCTCACCCGAAAAAAGATTTCTATCCAGATGCAAACTCTACGATGAGAATGACCTATGGTAAGGTTACGACTCTACCTTTCCGTGCCGATAGAAACTACAACGGCGTGAAAAACAATTTCTACACCGACCTTGATGGAATGGTAGCGAAATACAAAAAAGGCGATGAGGAGTTTGACCTCCCTGAAAAGCTTCTAGAAATGGCAAAAAACAGAGACTATGGTCAGTACGCAGACCCTGCGGGATACCTGCCAGTGAATTTCCTTTCCGATAACGACATCACAGGCGGTAACTCTGGTTCGCCAATCCTAAACGGCAATGGAGAGCTCATCGGTTTGGCGTTTGATGGCAACTCCGAGGCACTTTCTGGTGACATCGTATTTGAAGAAAAATGGCAAAAAACCATCAATGTGGATTCTAGATTTGTACTTTGGGTGATCGACAAACTCTCTGGTGCAAACCATCTTCTTGATGAAATGACCATCGTAAAATAATTTTTTCATATATATAAATAAATCCTCCTTATTTCGTATTTGTAAATAAGGAGGGTTTGTTTTGGGATTAGTGTATTTCGTAATGATGGAGAAGTTTTACAAAATAATTATTCTGCCTTATGCTTTTGCTTTGCTTTATATGATGTTTTTTGCCTTTGGTAGAGAGCAATATTCGGAGCATATAGTGAGGCTAATGCCCATAGTTTCTACATTTGAATTTGTGAAAAACTCATACTCGCTGAAAAGTATTATTATCAATATTTTAGGGAATATTATTATGTTTATGCCGTTTGGTGCTTTGTCTTGGCTTAATCCCAAGTGGGCAAATTTCAAGACGCTTGTTATTCATTTTCTTTCCGTGATGGTTGTTATAGAGGCCGTGCAGTATTTTGCAAGAAGAGGTGTTTTTGATGTAGATGATTTGCTTCTCAATACTTTTGGGCTGTGGCTGGGCTTTCTTTTACACCGAAAATGGACAAAGATAAACACCGATTTCCCTTTGTTTTCATCAGAAAAATAATACCTTTGCCCACTCAAATCAATAAATAATGCAACAACAGAAAAACTTCCCAAAAATAGCACTCGGGACTTGGTCTTGGGGAACAGGAATGTACGGCGGTGACCAAGTTTTTGGAAACCAACTGGACGAAGAACAACTAAAATCGGTATTTGATACCGCAATGAACCTAGGGCTTAACCTTTGGGATACGGCGTATGCCTATGCTTTGGGCGGTTCGGAGACTATTTTAGGACAATTGGCAAAGAACTACAAGCGTGAGGATATTCTTTTATCCACCAAATTTAGTCCAGGACTTCACACAGAGAGCGAAAACCCAGTAGAGGAAATGCTCAACGGAAGCCTTGAAAGACTGGGAACGGATTATATAGATGTGTATTGGATTCATAATAGAAATGATATTGAACGCTGGACTCCGACGATGATTCCATTATTAAAATCAGGGAAGATAAAGAGTGTAGGGGTGTCCAATCACACACTTGACGAGATTAAAAGAGCTAACGAAATTCTTTCCGAGGCAGGATACCGCATTTCCGCCGTGCAGAACCATTTCAGTCTATTACATAGAGCGTCCGAAGAGGCAGGTATTTTGGACTATTGTAAGGAGAATGATATTACTTTCTATGCTTATATGGTCTTGGAACAAGGGGCTTTATCAGGCAGATACAGCGTAGAAAATCCGTTGCCAGAGAACAGCGGAAGAGGGCAGACTTACAACAAGATTTTACCTCAATTGGAGGAACTCACTTCCGAAATGAGAAAAATAGGCGAGGCGAAAAACTCTTCCGAGGCACAAGTTGCCATTGCTTGGGCGATTGCGAAACATACTTTGCCTATCATTGGGGCTACCAAGCCTTCACACATTGAAGATGCTAAAAAAGCCACAGAGCTTACACTAACAGAGGAGGAGGTTCTACGCCTTGAAACCCTTGCCCAAAAAGCCGATGTGAATACCAAAGGAGGCTGGGAATCTAATGTGTAATATGCGGTTTCTTAGTGCGAGTGAGTGGTATAAATACTCCTTATTTCTAAGGAAAACCCACCTTATAAAAATCCGATAGCTATAAGTTTTGAATTTTATAGTTATCGGATTTATTTTTATACTTATTACTTCTCAAATTGGTAATTGAAATCCTTATCTTCCTTTGCGAGAAATTTCATCGCAAAGCCCCCAAAGATTTTTTTATTAAGGTATTTCGTTTTGAAGGTAAACAAGACATAAATGTTTGGTAAAGTAACACAATGCTTTCTATTGTAGAGAATTTTTTATTGCAAAAAGGATTAAAATAAATCCCCTGCCTAGAAGTTTGCAAACGAGTGCCGTCTCGATTTTTTTTTGTGCCGTCTCGTTTGAAACGAGTAAGCACTCGTTTTGGAAGCGGTGGGCATCGGTTTTGGGGGCAGTGCTTAGTGTTGAAAATCAGTAGGTTGTAAAAAGCACTTTTATGCACAAAAAAAATGGAAGATTGCTCCTCCATTTTTCGTTATTTATATCTGAGATAAAAGCGTTCGGAAGTTCACTTTTTCATCAATTATCCTTCTCAAATCCGCTACTGGTACGCGTTCTTGTGTCATTGTATCCCTTTCGCGGAGGGTTACGGTGTTGTCCGTGAGAGAATCGTGGTCTATGGTAATGCAGAACGGCGTTCCTATTGCGTCTTGTCGGCGGTATCTCTTGCCAATGCTGTCCTTTTCCTCAAAAATTACATTGAAATCGTATTTCAAATCATTGAAGATTTTTTCTGCAAACTCTGGCAATCCGTCTTTTTTCACCAAAGGTAAAATGGCTGCTTTTACAGGGGCAAGGGCAGGAGGCAATGCTAGGACAACTCTCTCTGAACCATCTTCCAGCACCTCATCTTTAAGGCAATGAGAGAACAAGGCAAGGAACATTCTGTCTAGTCCGATGGAAGTTTCCACCACATACGGCACATAGTTTTCGCCTTTTTCTGGGTCAAAATATTGTAATTTTCTACCTGAATGTTGCTCGTGAGCCGATAGGTCAAAATCCGTGCGTGAGTGGATACCCTCCAATTCCTTGAAACCAAATGGGAATTTGAACTCAATATCTGCCGCTGCATTGGCGTAGTGAGCGAGTTTTTCGTGGTCGTGGAATTTATAATTTTCTGCCCCTAAACCTAATGCCAAATGCCAGTTGAGGCGTTTTTGTTTCCATTCTTCGTAGAATTTTAGTTCCGTTCCTGGGGCAACGAAGAACTGCATTTCCATCTGCTCAAACTCCCTCATACGGAAGATGAATTGTCTGGCAACGATTTCGTTTCTAAATGCCTTCCCGATTTGTGCAATTCCAAACGGAAGTTTGTGGCGAGAGGTTTTCTGTACATTGAGGTAATTCACAAAAATCCCTTGTGCCGTCTCTGGGCGAAGGTACAAATCCATTGCAGAATCTGCCGATGCCCCGAGTTTTGTGCCAAACATCAGGTTGAACTGGCGAACATCTGTCCAGTTTTTAGACCCTGTATCTGGGTCGGCTATTTCTAGTTCTTCTATCAAGGTTTTTACATCGGCTAAATCTTCATTTTCCAGCGATTTTGCCATTCTTTCCAAGATGTTTTTTTGCTTTTCGCGGTAGCCCAATACCTTTGGATTGGTGGTTTCAAACTGCTCTTTATCAAACGCCTCTCCGAATCTCTTCGCTGCTTTTTCTATTTCTTTCTGTGCTTTTTCTTCTAGTTTTGCACAATAATCTTCTATCAAAACATCGGCACGGAAACGCTTTTTGCTGTCTTTATTATCGATGAGTGGGTCATTGAAAGCATCTATATGTCCAGAAGCCTTCCAAGTGGTAGGGTGCATCAGAATTGCGGAGTCTATCCCCACGATATTCTCATTGAGTTGTACCATAGCCTTCCACCAGTATTGTTTGATGTTGTTTTTCAGTTCGGCTCCGTTTTGTCCGTAGTCATACACGGCAGAAAGCCCATCGTATATCTCGGAACTTGGGAAGATAAAGCCATATTCTTTTGCGTGGGAAACCACTTTCTTGAAAATATCGTCTTGTTTTGCCATAAACTTCTTTTGATTTAGACTGCAAAAGTAAGGATAAAGTTAGAAAGAAACCTAAAAATTATAACTCAATGCGATATTTGCGCCATTGCTTTCTAGTTTGAAATATGGCTTGAAAGCCACAGGCTATGTTGAGTTTTCTATTGCAATCGCTTTTGAAGAGTTTTTCACAAATCCTATATAAAACGGAATACTAACGAGCGTAATACCAGCGCCTATTCCTACTATTGTCCAATAATATCCTTTATTATTTTTTGTTGTTATAGTTTCACCGAATGCTCCTCTATATGTATCACTTTTAGGTATAAATATAACATAACCTAAGCCCAAGCCTATACCAAACCCACCAGTGAATGCGATAATTTCACCTATGGTTTTATTGGTTCTTGCTTTTTTGAAATAGGCTTTTGCCTCTGCATTGCTGAATACTTGCTCGTATTCTCTTGGCTTGAAGGTTTGTCCGTCTTTTTGGAGTTTGTTTCCGTCAAAAGAAACTTGTGAAAATCCCATTTGTGATACTAAAATCACCGCTGCTGTAATGATTAATTTTTTCATTTTCAATTTAGTTTTAATAGTTTATAATTGCCTCAAAGATATAAAAAAATCCATTTTGGTGGGTATGAATTGTTATTTTTTCTTAAATTTGTAAAACTTTTTTCGTGATGTACAAACGCTTTATTCGTCCATTTTTATTTCAACTTGACCCTGAAAAGGCTCATCATCTTATTTTTTTTGGACTTAAAAAACTTGGATTTTTTACTCGGTTATTTTTCCCAAAACCTATTGAAGACGCACGATTGGAACGCGAAGTTTTTGGGCTGAAATTCAAAAATCCTGTGGGATTGGCGGCTGGGCTAGATAAAAATGCTACGCATTATAACGAGCTGGCAGACCTTGGTTTTGGATTTATAGAAATCGGTACGGTAACGCCCAAAGCACAGGCTGGAAACCCTAAAAAAAGGCTATTTCGTCTGGTAGAAGATAGGGGGATTATCAACCGAATGGGCTTTAATAATAATGGTGTAAAAGCAGCGATAGAGCAACTAAAACGGAATAAAAAGAAGGTCATCATCGGAGGGAATATCGGTAAAAATACGCAAACCGCTCCCGAGAATTATACCCAAGATTATTTGGAGTGTTTTGAGGCCCTTCATCCTTTTGTGGATTATTTTGTGCTGAATGTGAGTTGCCCTAATGTAAGCAGCCACGCTAAATTGGAAGATGCGGATTACCTGAAAGAGCTCATCACGGAGGTGCAAAAAATCAACAATCAGAAAGCCCAGCAAAGACCTATTTTACTAAAAATCGCCCCTGATTTGAATCAAAATCAGCTAGATGAAATCATCAATTTAGTACAAGAAACAAAAATAGATGGCATCATCGCAACGAATACTTCCGTGTCTCGTAACGGACTGAAAACCAGTAAGGAGCAAATTGACAAAATAGGAAATGGCGGACTGAGCGGACAGCCAATAAAGGATAAAAGCACGGAGGTTATCCGATATCTGCACGAGAAAAGTAGCGGAGCGTTCCCTATTATTGGTGTCGGAGGGATTCATTCCGCAGAAGATGCTTTGGAAAAACTAAACGCAGGGGCTACTTTGGTGCAAATCTATACGGGTTTCATCTACGAAGGTCCAGAACTGATAAGGGAAATCAATAAAGCGATATTAGGGAAATCGCATTAAGAAATCACGCCACTTCCTAGCAATTCTTCCCCTTGATACCACGCCGCAAATTGTCCTTCCGCGATGGCAGATTGTGGCGTTTCAAACTCTATATAAAGCCCATCTTCGTACTGGTGTAGCGTGGCTTTTTCCAAGGTTTGTCGGTAGCGTATTCTTGCCATTACCTCCATTGTTTCACCATTGTTTAGGGCAAGGTCTTCTCTTACCCAGTGTATGTCTGAAGGCTCTATTTTCAACGCTTTACGATAGAGACCAGGGAAGTTTTTACCCTCGCCCACAAAGAGAATATTATGCTCCATATCTCGGCTGATAATGAAGCAACTTTCCTTATGCCCACCGATGCCAAGCCCTTTGCTCTGCCCAATGGTATAGTACTGGGCTCCTTGGTGCTTTCCGATGATTTTTCCGTCCGTTTTTTCGTATTTTATTTTTCGTGAAAGGTATTTTAGTTCTTCTATTTTTGATGAAAAAACAGGTTTTTCTTTATGAAATTCATTAAAATCACTAAAAATTTCTACTATTTCCCCTTCTTTTGGTTTTAATTGTTGTTTCAAAAACTCGGGTAAACTGACCTTACCGATGAAGCAAAGCCCTTGGGAATCTTTCTTGTCTGCTGTAACGAGTCCTAGCTGCTTGGCGATTTCCCTTACCTCTGGTTTTGTGAGTTCTCCGATGGGAAAAAGAGCTTTTGAAAGTTGCTCTTGGCTAAGCTGACAAAGGAAATAGCTTTGGTCTTTATTATTGTCTTTACCTGCTAAAAGTTGGTAGGTTTCTTCTCCATTTTCATTGGTGAAAGAATCTAGACGAGCGTAATGCCCCGTGGCTACCTTATCTGCCCCGAGTGAAAGTGCGGTTTCTAGGAAGACATCAAACTTTACCTCACGATTGCAGAGTACATCAGGGTTGGGCGTTCTGCCTTTTTCGTATTCGGCAAACATATAATCCACGATGCGTTTTTTATACAAATCGCTCATATCAATCACCTGGAAAGGGATTCCTAGTTTTTGGGCTACCATAAGAGCGTCATTGCTGTCCTCTATCCAAGGGCATTCGTCCTCCAAAGTTACAGAGGCATCGTTCCAGTTTCGCATAAAAAGCCCTACGACTTCGTGTCCTTGTTGTTGCAACAAATAGGCTGCTACCGAAGAATCTACACCGCCAGAAAGTCCTACCACTATTTTCATACACCTAAAATTTTATGCAAATTTACAATTAATTTTTATTGTATGAATTTTAGATTTTAATCCGATTTTCAATTTGTGGTAATGATGCTAAATAGATATTGAAATGAGTTTTAATAAGAAATATAAATTTTGTAATAAAAACACTACTTTTGTCCTATGGAAGATTTTACACAAGAAAACTATAAAAAAGCCGTAGAATGGTTATTCGTACAAGCCCCAAACTACCAAAAACAAGGTAAAGGTGCCTACAAACCTGGGCTGGGGAATATTACCAAACTTTGTGATTTTTTCGGAAATCCGCAGAGAGAAATCCGTACTATACACATCGGCGGTACGAATGGCAAGGGTTCTACTAGTAATATGCTTGCTTCCGTTTTGCAGGAGCAGGGCTACAAAGTAGGGCTTTACAACTCGCCACATTTGGTAGATTTTACCGAACGCATTAAAATCAATGGAAAGAATGTGGAAAAATCTTTCGTGTTTAGTTTTATACAAAAATTAAAGCAGCTTCCAGCAGATATTCTTCCTTCCTTTTTTGAATACACCACCATTATGGCGTTTGAATATTTTCGTCAGCAAAAGGTAGATTTTGCCATTATAGAGGTCGGTCTAGGAGGGCGATTAGATTCCACCAATATCATTCAGCCTTTGGTTACTGCTATCACGAATGTTCAGCTTGATCACCAAGACCTTTTGGGCGATACATTGGAGGAAATAGCCACCGAAAAAGCAGGAATTATAAAACCTAATGTCCCTATAATCTCTGGCGATGAAAATCTTTCGGTAAAACGAATTATTGAGCATAAAGCCAAGGAAAATGAAGCGTTTTTCATTGATGCAACGGAGATGGTTACCGACCTAAAAACCGATTTGAAAGGAAATTATCAGCAGAAAAACATTCGTGTCGTTTTGGCTTTGGTGGAAGAATTACGAAAGAAAAATACCATCATCACAGATGAAAATCTTAAAAACGGACTGCTCAATGTACAGCAAAATACCAATTTCATAGGTCGCTGGTTTGAGTTTTCCCAAGAGCCTCTTACGATTTGTGATACAGGACACAATCAGGCAGGGTTAGAAGAAGTATTTTCTCAGCTTAATGAATATCTACAGCACAAACGAATGGTTTTAGGTTTCGTAAAGGAGAAAAAAATAGATGAAGTTCTGAAAATTTTGCCTAAAAATGCTACTTATTATTTCGTAAAACCTGATATTCCACGAGGTCGTTCCCCGAAAGAATATGAAGATTTGCTAAAAAATGCAGGGATTAACTATAAAATTTTTGAAAATGTAAATGA
>JAUNHO010000176.1 GCA_030523905.1 Bergeyella zoohelcum | reverse complement strand
ATTTCATAGAATTTTCCTACAATGGGAAAAATTATTTCGGTTATCAGATTCAGCCTAACCAGATTTCCGTGCAAGAGGTCTTGGAAAAGGCACTTTCCACGATTTTGAGAGAGGAAATAAAAACCACAGGAGCAGGGCGAACGGACACGGGAGTTCACGCCAAAAAGATTTTCGCTCATTTTGATACGGCTCAGCAACTATCTGATAATCTAGTATATAGACTCAATGCACTTCTTCCTTCGGACATTGCCATTCATCGTATTTTTCCTGTGGCAGAAGATTTTCACGCTCGTTTTAGTGCCACTTATCGCACTTATGAGTATTATATTATTCAAGGTAAAAACCCTTTCAGTGAAAATTTTTCTTGGCAAATCCGAAAGAATAAATTAGATATTGAAAAAATGAATAAAGCCTGTGAAATTTTATTTGAATACGAAGATTTCACCAGTTTTTCTAAACTTCATACTGATAATAAGACAAATATTTGCAAAATCTATAAAGCCAAATGGGAGCAAAACGGAGACGAACTCAAATTCACCATTTCTGCTAATCGGTTTTTGAGAAATATGGTGAGAGCCATCGTAGGGACTATGGTAGAGGTTGGTTTAGGAAAATTACAACCCAATGATTTACACCGAATTATAAAAGACCAATATCGCAATAGTGCTGGGGCTTCGGCACCCGCTCAGGGACTTTTTTTGGTAGATGTAGGCTATGATTTTTAGTCCTATTCCTATTTTTATTAAACCAATCAAAATCATATTCAAATTGAGGTGATTTTTACTTTATCCTCTATTAAAATCACAAAACACAAGGGATTTTTTATGTCAATTTGGCTTAAAAATCAATTTGGCAAAGTCTTTGCGAAATAATCTGCATAATATACTATAAAATGAGCGAAAATAACGAACTTAATGAGGAGAAACTAACTTCTACGCAAGAGGAAAACCCACAAACAGAAACCGAAAATACGGAAAATTTGGCACAAGAACCTACCGCAGAGGAACTTTTGGCAGAAGAAAAAGACAGATATATCCGTCTCTATGCGGAGTTTGAAAATTATAAGAAAAGAACGATCAAAGAGCGTATGGAATTTTTCCAGTATGCCAATCAGGATATGATGATTTCTATGCTCGGCGTGTTGGACGACTTTGAAAGAGCCTTGAAAGACATCTCCAAGAATGGCAACGAAACCGATTTGCAAGGCGTGGAACTTATTTACCAAAAATTCAAAAATAAATTGGTAGAAAAAGGATTAAAACCAATAGAAGTAAAGGCTGGAGATGATTTCAGTGTGGATTTCCACGAGGCGATTACACAAATCCCTGCTCCAACCGAGGATTTGAAAGGTAAAATTGTAGATGTGGTAGAGACTGGTTATCAACTACATGATAAAGTTATTCGTTTTGCAAAAGTGGTAACAGGAAACTAATTTCATAGAAATATTAATGATGAATATTTTGGTTTTATTGTTTTATTTTAACGAAAATTATTTATCAGTTATTAATTATTAAATATGTCTAAAAGAGATTATTACGAAATATTAGGCGTGAGCAAATCGGCTACGGCAGATGAAATCAAAAAAGCCTACCGAAAACAAGCAATAAAATATCACCCTGATAAAAATCCAGGGGATAAGGAAGCCGAAGAAAAATTCAAAGAGGCTGCGGAAGCCTATGAAGTACTGAGCGACCCTAATAAAAAAGCACGATACGACCAATACGGACACGCAGGTCTAGGCGGTGGTGCTGGTGGCTATGGCGGAGGCTTTGGTGGAATGAATATGGACGATATTTTCAGCCAGTTTGGAGATATTTTCGGAGGTCATTTTGGCAGTGCGTTTGGTGGCGGAGGCGGTTACAGACAGCCACAAGCCAGAGGTACAAATCTCCGTATCAGAATCAAACTCAATCTCGAAGAGATGATTAATGGTACGCAGAAAGTCATCAAAGTGAAACGATTGAAAACAGCTACTGGTGCGACTTTCAAGACCTGTCCTACTTGTGGTGGAAGGGGCGTTCAGATGCGTGTGGTCAATACTCTTTTGGGACAAGTACAAACCCAAACCACCTGCTCATCTTGTGAAGGAATGGGTAAAGTGGGCGATAAAATCCCAGCAGGAGCCAACTCACAAGGGCTTATAAGGGAAGATGAGGAAGTGAGCATCAATATCCCAGCAGGGGCAAGAGATGGCATACAATTGAATGTACAAGGCAAAGGGAATGATGCTCCGTTTGGGGCAGGTATTGCGGGAGATTTGTATGTAGCAATAGAAGAGGAAGAAGATAATGTTTTCAAACGCGAGGGCGATAATCTCCATCAGGAATTGTATATCTCTTTTGCAGAAGCCGCACTGGGGACTAGTAAGGAAATCCCTACCGTAGGCGGAAAGGTGAAGATTAAAGTAGATGCAGGGACGCAATCTGGCAAAATTTTGAGACTTTCTGGCAAGGGAATACCGAGTTTAGACCGCTATGGTAAAGGTGATATGTTTGTTCATATCAATGTTTGGACACCACAAAATCTTACCCAAGAGCAAAAAGAATTTTTTGAGAAACAGCTCAATAATGGTGAGATGAATGCCGAGCCATCTGGTAAGGAAAAAACTTTTTTTGAAAAAGTGAGAGATTTATTCAACTGAATAATAGGTGTAATAAAGAAGTATAGGTAAATATATCAAAATAAAAAGTTATTAGAATAGATTATGCCGAGATAGATTTGCATTTGAGAATAGGCTATACTTTTTAAGCGAAAAACAAAACCTACCAAAGTCTTTTAAGTATTTGGCAGGTTTTTTTATGATTTTTTATATAAAATAATTTAGGAAACTAGGATTTCGCCAGTCATTATTTCAGGAGCATTGATGCCCATTACTTTTAGAATGCTAGGGGCTACATCGCCTAGATTTTAGAAAAAAGTACCATAATTTAATAATCATTTTTTTAATATAAGATAAGGCAATCAAATTTGGGTAAGTGGGAGAAAGTGGGAGAATCTGATAAATAGAAAATATGTTCTCAATAGGAAAAATAAAAGTAGGAACTACACCACTGGTATAGTTCCTATATTTTATAAATCATTGATCATAAAAGTATCTCGCGGAGAAAGAGGGATTC
>JAUNHO010000175.1 GCA_030523905.1 Bergeyella zoohelcum | reverse complement strand
TACTCTAAAGCCTCCTGCCTACCAGGTTTAGGAGATGGAGAGATGAAAGGTATTTCTGCTATTTCTAGTTTATCGGCTGTGGAGAAAAACCTCATATATAGCGGATAATTGTACAAGGAATTGACGATGGTTCCTTTTTCTATCACTATGTATTTCAGTTGGTTATGTTTTGCTTCTATGGCACAATTGAGACCTATTGGCCCACCTCCGATTATCAAAATGTCAAAAATTTCCATTGTTTTTTGATTTTATTTGAAATAACAATTAGGTTTTTTGTTTTCAAAATTTTCAGCAAAATTACATAAAAACCTTGATAATAGGGAAGAGATAGAATCATCTTATAGAAAATTAAAAAAACACTATCTTTGCAGGGTGCAAATAACAACTGATAGTCTAAAAGAATTGGAGTTTCCGCAACTTTTGGCGGAGATTGCTCCGTATGCGTTTTCGTATAAAGTAGAGGAAAAAATCCATCAGCTGGAACCTCAAAACCAAGAAAATGCCTTGCGTTCGCTGAAAAAAACTTCCGAGTTTTTGAGTAGTTTTGAGAGCGAGAATGCCATTCCGTTCGGTGAGTATGAGGATATAGAAACCGAGCTGAAACTGATGCTGATAGAAAATTTCCGACTGGATAATAAAGCCTTTGCCAAGATAAAAAACATCACCGAACAAGTGGGACGATTGCAGAAATTTTTGCCTACTTTTT
The DNA here is from genome assembly GCA_030523905.1 of Bergeyella zoohelcum. Lineage (GTDB taxonomy): Bacteria > Bacteroidota > Bacteroidia > Flavobacteriales > Weeksellaceae > JAUNHO01. The sequence continues at coordinate 2,422 of JAUNHO010000175.1, read as the reverse complement.
CGGAGATTTTTCCGTGTCTTTCGCAAGATGTACAGGAGCTGGAATTTAGAAAAGAAATCATAGAGAAAATAGATAAAGTTTTCAATCGTTTTGGAGAGGTAAAGGCCGATGCTTCGGAGGTTTTGAGGCAACTGAGAACTGAAATTCAGCACGCTAGAAAAGCCATAGATGATAGTTTTAGCAGGGCGTTATCCATCTATTCGCAGAATGATATTCTGGACGATATTCGTGAGACGATTATAGATGACCAAAGGGTTTTGGCGGTAAAATCTGGCTTCAAAAAACGCGTCAGCGGTAGGGTTTTAGGTGTGTCCAAAACAGGTTCTATCACCTATATACAGCCAGAATCTGTGGTGAAACATTACTTCAAACTACGAGAAAACGAGGAGGAAGAACAAAAAGAAATAGACCGAATAATAAGGAAACTCACGGCAGAAATTTCGGAGTTCCAGCCGCAGTTATCCGATTATCAAACCTATATTTTTGATTTGGATTTAACGAGGGCAAAGGCAAAATTTGCCGAGAAAATAGGTGGGATTTTACCAAAGATTAATCCGCATCATACGCTTCGTCTCATCAATGCTTATCACCCATTGCTTTGGCTACGAAATAGGGAAGAAAACAAGGAGATTTTTCCGCAGACGCTTACCCTTACCGAGCATAACCGCATTATCTGTATCTCTGGGCCGAATGCGGGTGGGAAATCCATTACGCTGAAAACCGTGGGACTGCTTCAGCTGATGATTCAGTCGGGGATTTTAGTGCCTGTTCATCATAAAAGTGAGATGTTTTTCTTTGATAAAATAATGACCGATATTGGCGATAATCAGTCCATTGAAAACCATCTTTCTACCTATTCGTCAAGGCTCAAAAAGATGTCTAAAATCATCAGAGAGACCGATGCGAAATCCCTTTTACTGATAGATGAATTTGGGACTGGCTCTGACCCTGAACTGGGTGGGGCTTTGGCGGAGAGTTTCTTGGAGTTTTTCTATGATAAAAAGTCTTTTGCCATCATTACCACGCATTATACCAATATAAAACTGGTGGTAGAGCAGCTACCAGCCGCCCAAAATGCCGCGATGCTATTTGATGAAAACTCCCTAGAGCCGCTCTATAAATTGGAGGTGGGACAGGCAGGAAGTTCCTTCACCTTTGAGGTGGCAGAGAAGAACCGCATACCGAGGTTTATCATTCATTCGGCGAAGAAAAAAGTAGAGAAAGATGTGGTCAATTTGGATAAAACCATAGTGAAACTTCAGCAAGAGAAATTTGAAGTAGAGAAACTAAAAACCGACCTATCGCAGAAGAAGGAATCGGTGGAGGATAAGCGAGAAAATCTGCAAAAACTCAACGAACAACTCCAACAAAAACTCTACAATTTCCAAAAACTCTACGAGGAAGAGCATAGAAAACTGCAGTTTGGTACGAAGATAGAAACCTTTATTGAAGGCTACATCAAAGGTAAAGCACGGAAAGATATTGTGAGAGATTTCGTGAAGATTTTGGAGCAAGAAAAATACCGAAAACTAGAAACCGATAAAGACGAAAGCAAACGCCTACAAGTGGTAAAACGGAAAATAACCCAGCAACTGAAACGCCAAGAAGTAAAGGAAAAAATAGCCGAAACCAACGAAAAGCTGGAAGAACAACGCCAAAAAGAACGAGCCGTATGGCTGAAAGTAGGGCAGAGGGTACGCATTGCAGGAGGAACGAGCGTGGGGACAATAGAGAAAATCTCTAAAAACAAAGCCATAGTGAATTACGGAGCCTTCAAAACGCAGATAGATACTAACGAACTGGAAAGAGTATAATAAAAGAAACCGCCTTTATGATAAGGGCGGTTTTATTTCTTTGCCTAGGGCTTTGAAAACTTATAGTTATCAGTTCAAAAACCGATGCTCATCGGATTTTTTTTTGTGCCGTCTCGTTTCAAACGAGTAAGCACTCGTTTTGGAAGCAGTGCTTACTGGTTTTGGGAACTCTACTTTCCCGATTAGATTTTACTCTTTATTGAATCAATAAATGGTTAAAACTCCTGTTTCTCTGTATGAGGTTTTAGGTCATCAAAATTAAAGTCCGCAGTGATGGAGTCCATCAGTTTTTGGGCTTCTTGTTTGGAGACTTTTTTGCCATTCACGGTAGCAGAATCTTTGTCGCTATCAATATTGATGGAAAGGTCATTGTGGTTGAGGTTCATACTTCCGTGATGGGTGCTTTGGTTATCGTCTTCATCTTCGTATAGACTGATGGTATCATCTTGGTTGATGACTTTCATACGCGTAGGCACTACCAGCTCATAATCTACATCATAGCCACGGAAACGCTCTGCAAATGGGTATTTTATGTAGTTTGGTAGAGCAATCTGGTTGCCATTTACCTGTACAGGCACCACCACTTTCAGCGGAATATTGTAGCCATT
>JAUNHO010000174.1 GCA_030523905.1 Bergeyella zoohelcum | reverse complement strand
CAGAAGATTTTAACACAGGAGCTTTCAAAAACGAAGGCGGCTACGAAAAGATAAACAAAGTTTTCAAAAATCAATTAGACAATATAGTAGATGAACTGAAAGAGTATCTTTTTGTGGGATGAGTTTAATTGTGAGTTATGAATTATTAATTGTAAATTATAAATTTCAAAAATGAAAAGAATAGGATTATTTTTTGGAGCAGGGGCGGAAATAAATTACGGTTTGCCTAGTGGTGGAAAATTTGCCATTGATTTGTTTAGACAAGACCCTACTATCCATAAAGGCGAACTTAGAGAAAAATTGAAAAAAATAGATATAACTTCTAGTTATTCAGTACATTGGTTGCCAGATGATTATTTGAAAAAACCTATATATGCTTTTGGGGAGAAAGATTTCATAAATATTATAGAGTCATCAATTGAATATCGACAAGAAAGGATAATTGCAAAATTTGATAATTTTGATTCGATGTGCAAAAGGGCAATAAAAGAACTTAATATAGATGAAACTCTTTTAAATAATAAATTTAAAGAAATTACAGATAAAGAGATAGGAGAAATATTATATAGTCAGAAGATTAAAATGAATGATTTAATAGCTAAAAATGTAAAACTTTTTGCCTCTGAATATTATTCTGCGATGTTAGAAATTGTGAGGTCGCAAAGTGAAAAAGATGATTTGCAAAAATATGTTGTTTCATTTTTACAGTTACTTGTTGGAGCTCACGGACATAATTTAGTTAAAAAATTAAATGAGGAATTATTCACTTCCACTCCCGATGATTTACCAATATTTGATGATATTTTTGGAATTTTTAGGTTGGAGTACCATAAGTCAGGTTCGAATGCATTAGAATTGTTATTACGCGAAAATAAAACTTATCCAATAGATGATGCAGCAAATATTACATCTTTTTTCTCTGCAATTGGTCAAAAAGTGCTAGAATATATTTTTGTAGAAATTTTGGATTATCAAAAATTGATTGATAATCATTACCGATATTTGTATTGTCCTAAATATGAATGGGCAAAATTTACACGAATGGTTATTTTTTTAGAGATTGCACGAGAATATATAACTCGTAATTTAAATGGTATTGATTTAGAAAAAGCGGCTTATTATAAGGACTTAAAGAATGTTAATTTGGAAGAAATAAATATTATAGGGACGGCAAATTATAATAATATCATTAGTAAAATTATTCCAGAGTTAGATTCTAAAATTATTCATTTGAATGGAAGTGTTAATGATTATTACAACCCTTATAAGAATACTATTATTAATGATTTAGCAGAAAATCAAGAAAATCACATTTTAGTTCCTTTTTTATTAACACAAAGTGGTATTAAACCATTAACATCTGTGGAAATGTCAAGGAGATATGTGGATTTATTTGATAAATATAAAAATTCAGATGTTATCATATCAGTAGGTTTTGGATTCAATCAAGATGATGGACATATAAATGGTCTTTTTAGAGATTTGATAGAAAACCATAATAAAAAATTATTTATTATTGATATTTCTTCTAATGAAGTAGATGCCCTTAAAATGATTAAAAGCAAATTACGAGTTGGAAAGAATTTTCATAATATTAAAGTGATTTCAGTAGATAGAAATACAAGAAAAAAGGAGGATAAATTTTGGTATGAAATAGTATTTGATAATATTGAGAAAGAAAATTAAATACAAAAATCAATAATAGCATAAAATTATTCATAATTAAAAAAATGAACAATCAAGAAATAGTATCCAAACTTTGGAATTTATGCAACACTTTGCGTGATGACGGCATCACCTATCATCAGTATGTAACCGAGCTTACTTACATTCTTTTCCTGAAAATGGCAAAGGAAACAGGCTCTGAAAAGGAAATCCCCGAGGCGTATCGTTGGGACGAATTGGTAAAACAAGACGGCATCGGTCTGAAAAAATTTTACAAAGAACTCTTGGAGCATCTGGGCGAAGAATGCTCTGGGCGTGTGCGTGAAATTTACGCTGGGGCAAGGTCTAATATAGAAGAGCCAAAAAACCTCGAAAAAATCATCAAAACCATAGACGCTCTGGACTGGTATTCCGCCAAGGAGGAGGGCTTGGGCAACCTCTACGAAGGGCTTTTGGAGAAAAATGCCAACGAGAAAAAATCAGGGGCTGGGCAGTATTTCACTCCGCGTGTGCTTATAGATGTAATGACGGCTTTGGTAAATCCCAAGGCGGGCGAACGCTGTAACGACCCTGCCTGTGGCACTTTTGGCTTTATGATTGCCGCCGATAGACACATCAAAAACAAAACCGATGAACTGTTTGAACTTCCCTCCGAACTGCAAGATTTTCAGATAAATGAGGCTTTCACAGGAGGCGAACTCGTACACGAAACCCACCGCCTTGCCCTGATGAATGCGATGCTTCACGACATCAAAGGCAAAATAACGCTCGGAGACACGCTTTCTTCGGACGGAAAAAAGATGACGGGCTTTGATGTAGTGCTTACCAATCCGCCTTTTGGGACGAAAAAAGGAGGCGAAAGGGCTACGCGTGATGATTTGACTTTCCCAACTTCCAACAAACAGCTCAACTTCTTGCAACACATCTACCGAAGCCTCAACGCCAAGGGAAGAGCTGGTGTGGTTCTGCCTGATAATGTGCTATTTGTAGATGGAGACGGCGAGAAAATCCGCAAAGACCTAATGGAAAAATGCAATCTGCATACGATTTTGCGTCTGCCAACGGGTATTTTCTATGCTCAGGGCGTGAAAACCAATGTGCTTTTCTTTGATAAAGGAACTTCCGAAAAAGGCAATACCAAAGAGGTTTGGTTCTATGATTTGCGTAGTAATATGCCCAATTTTGGGAAGACCAATCCGCTGAAAGAAGAACATTTTCAGGAGTTTATAGAATTGTATTGCGGTGATGATTTTTCAAGCCGAAAAGAAACCTACTCGGAAGAAAATCCGCAGGGGCGTTGGCGAAAATATTCGTATGAGGAAATCCTCTCGCGAGACAAAACCAGCCTTGACATCTCGTGGCTCAAACAAGGCGAAGAAACTGAAGATATTCCCCTTGATGAACTTCTGGAAAACATAGAAGAAAAAGCCACCAATATAATGACCGCCGTGGAAAAACTTAAA
>JAUNHO010000173.1 GCA_030523905.1 Bergeyella zoohelcum | reverse complement strand
ATGGAATGCGAGGGCTATAAAGTTTATTTCCAACAAGGCAAAAGATGCCCCACTTGCAATATGTATCTGGTACCAATAGAGGAAAAAAGCGACAATTTACTGGGGAATAGCTTCGCCCCTTCCGAGAATTTCCAAGACAAAAACGCAGGGAAATACTATTGCCCAATGTTTTGCGAGGGCGAAAAGGTCTATGACTCCAATGTCGGCTGCCCTATTTGCGGTATGGATTTAGTGCAAATCCCCGATGCGAATGGGCTTTCCAATGATGATACCGAGAGTACTCTTCGCCGAAAATTTTGGGTAGCTCTTGCATTCACTTTGCCTATTTTTATCCTATCTATGGGCGGTATGGCGGTGCATTTTCCGTTCTCTCATCAGACGCAAGGTTTCATAGAGTTGCTCCTATCTCTGCCAGTGGTATTCTACGCCGCTTGGTTCCTGATGAAACGCGGTTTTATCTCCTTCCAAACAGGCAATCTCAATATGTTTTCGCTCATTGTTTTGGGCGTGGTGGCAGCGTTTTCATTCAGTTTATTAGCCTTATTCGCACCACAATTACTCCCCCAAGAAGTCTCTCCCAATGGGCATTCTCCCTATTATTTTGAGGCCGTAGCCGTTATTTTAACTTTGGTCATTTTAGGACAATTAATGGAAGCCAAAGCCCACAAAAAAACAGGAAAAGCCATAGAAGAATTACTCCATCTAGCACCCAATGAAGCCCATATTTTGGAGGGAAATACAGAAAAAACTATCCCTATAAATGAAGTAAAAGTAGGCGATATACTCCGCATAAAACCAGGCGAAAAAATCCCAGTAGATGGCTACATTACCGATGGATTTTCTACCATAGACGAAAGTATGATAACTGGCGAGCCAATCCCCGTGGAGAAAAAAACAGGCGATAAAGTGGTCTCTGGGACGCTCAATTTCAATGGAACTTTCCTAATGAAAGCCGAAAAAGTAGGGGCTGAAACCCTCCTTGCCAGAATTATAGAAATGGTAAATACCGCCAGCCGAAGCAAAGCCCCAATACAAAAAATGGTGGATAAAGTCGCGAAAATCTTTGTGCCTACGGTGGTGGCTATTGCCGTGATGACCTTTATTCTTTGGGCTATTTTTGGTGAAGAAAACCGATGGATTTACGCCCTAGTCAATGCCGTGGCGGTACTCATTGTGGCGTGTCCGTGTGCTTTGGGTTTGGCAACACCGATGAGCCTAATGGTAGGAATTGGCAAGGGAGCAAAAAACGGAATCCTCATAAAAAACGCCGAAGCATTGGAAGAAATGAACAAAATCAATGTTTTAATTACGGATAAAACAGGAACTCTCACCGAGGGAATGCCTAGCGTTACGGATATAAAACCACTAGCGGACACCAGCGAATACGACATTCTAAAACTTGCCGCTAGTCTCAGCCAAACTTCTCTACACCCTTTGTCCAAAGCCATTTTGGAGCGTTTTAACTCTAACGATTTTGAAAAAGTAACCCATTTTGAAACCATTTCTGGTAAGGGCATAAAGGGAATTATCGGAAATGATGAAATTTTATTAGGAAATAAAGCCCTGCTCAATGATTTTAATATAGAAACACCCCAATTATTGAATATTGAAAAAACTTCGTCTTTTATTGTGAAAAATAAAATTGTAATTGGACTGATTTCATTCACCGATAAAATAAAAGCAAATGCAAAACAGGCAATCAATTTCTTGCATAGCCAAAATGTAGAAATCATAATGATAACAGGCGACAACGAGCCTTCTGCCCAGCAAATTGCCAAAGAACTCGGCATTAAAAACTATATCGCCAATGCTCTTCCGCAAGACAAAATGAAAGCCGTAGAACGCCTACAAAAAGAAGGCAAAATAGTCGCAATGGCAGGCGATGGCACGAATGACGCACCAGCTCTTGCACAGGCAAATATTGGGATTGCAATGGGAACTGGCACCGATATTGCCATAGAAACCGCAGAAATCACGCTCCTAAAAGGCGATATTTTGGGCGTTGCAAAAGCAAAAATACTAAGCGAAGAATTACTAAAAAACATCAAGCAAAATCTATTTTTTGCATTCATTTACAATAGTTTAGGCATACCAGTAGCGGCTGGGTTGCTGTATCCTTTCTTTGGTATTTTGCTTAGTCCTATGTTTGCCGCCGCTGCGATGAGTTTCAGTTCATTATCTGTAATTCTCAACTCTTTAAGATTGAACCAAACAAAATTGAAAATTTAATAAAAAATGCCTCTGTTTTTCAAACATATCATAAATGATAATTCTTGTGTTTATTGCTGGAAATACGATGAACAAGAGCATTTACCCATTGATGAACTGGCTACTCCACAAGATTTAATCAAAATAAAAGGTTATCATATAAAAAAAGTAAAAGAATTTTTAATGATTCGTAAAATTTTGCGTACTTTTTTACCCAATCAAAATATTGAATATAGAGACAATGGTGAGCCGTATCTCTCCCATTCGGATTCTTTTATTTCTATTTCTCATTCGTTTCCGTTTGGTGTTTTGTCCGTTTCAAATCAGCCAATAGGTATTGATTTTGAAATTATTAAGGATAAAATATTGAGCGTAAAACATAAATTCATCAATGAAAATGAGCAAAATTGGCTAGGAAAAAATTTTGAAAATACGGAATATCTTACGGCGATTTGGACGATAAAAGAGGCATTGTACAAAATCCATCACGCTAAACTTTGGTCACTGAAAAAGCATTATGAAATAGAGGCATTTGACCTTGAAAACCCTATAAAAATAAAATGTAAAGTCTTCAAGGAGAATGAGTTTGAAGATATTTTCTATGCCCAACTGATACGCACAGAGAATGCTTTTCTTGCCATAGTTTCCGAATAACTGATAAATCATAGCCCTAAAATTTTGCGAATATGGGAAAGCATTTCTTAACTTTGTGGGCAATAAAAATCATCATAAAATGGCAAAAAAAGCATTATTAGCAATACTTGATGGCTGGGGACTTGAGACTAACCCAGAGGTATCCGCCATTGCACAAGCAAAAACCCCTTTTATAGATTCTTGCTACGAAAAATTCCCTAATACTACATTGGAAGCCAGTGGTTTAGCCGTAGGTCTTCCTGCTGGACAAATGGGAAATTCCGAAGTGGGGCATATGAATCTCGGGGCTGGTAGAGTGGTTTATCA
>JAUNHO010000172.1 GCA_030523905.1 Bergeyella zoohelcum | reverse complement strand
AATCGATTTAGGAACCACCAACTCTTGTGTGGCTGTAATGGAGGGCAAAGACCCAGTAGTAATCGCTAATGCAGAAGGGAAAAGAACAACCCCATCTATCGTGGCATTTACCGAAGATGGCGAAAGAAAAGTGGGAGATCCTGCGAAAAGACAGGCGGTAACCAACCCAAAGAAAACCATTTATTCTATCAAAAGATATATGGGAGAGCATTTTTCTCAGCTAACGGCAGAGGATAAAAATGTGCCTTACGAGTTGGTAAAATCTGGCAACGACTCTGTGAAAGTAAAAATAGACGACAGAGAATACACACCGCAAGAAATCTCCGCAATGACGCTTCAAAAAATGAAGAAAACCGCTGAGGATTTCCTTGGTCAGGAGGTTACCAGAGCCGTAATTACCGTTCCTGCATACTTCAACGATGCTCAAAGACAAGCGACCAAAGAAGCAGGAGAAATCGCAGGTCTTAAAGTAGAAAGAATCATCAACGAGCCTACCGCAGCGGCTTTGGCTTACGGATTGGACAAGTCTCACAAAGACCAAAAAATCGCGGTGTATGACCTTGGTGGGGGAACTTTTGATATTTCTATCTTGGATTTAGGCGATGGCGTTTTTGAAGTATTATCTACCAACGGAGATACGCACCTTGGTGGGGACGACTTTGATAATGTGATTATCAACTGGATGGCAGACGAGTTCAAGGCAGAGGAACAAGTGGATTTGAAGGCAGACCCTATCGCTCTCCAAAGATTGAAAGAAGCGGCAGAGAAAGCAAAAATTGAACTTTCGGCTTCTACACAAACGGAAATCAATTTACCATACATCACCGCTACGGCTACTGGCCCTAAGCACTTGGTGAAAACCCTTACCAGAGCGAAGTTTGAGCAACTTTCTGCGGATTTAGTTCGCCGTTCTATGGAGCCTTGTAAAAAAGCTCTTCAAGATGCAGGATTATCCACTTCGGATATTGATGAGGTGATTTTGGTAGGAGGTTCTACGCGTATCCCAATCATCCAGGAAGAGGTGGAAAAATTCTTCGGTAAAAAGCCTTCAAAAGGGGTAAATCCTGATGAGGTGGTTGCCATCGGAGCGGCTATCCAAGGGGGAGTTTTGACGGGTGATGTTAAAGATGTATTACTTCTAGATGTTACGCCATTGTCATTAGGAATTGAAACTATGGGTTCTGTTTTCACGAAATTAATTGAAGCGAATACCACTATCCCAACCAGAAAATCTGAGGTGTTCTCTACCGCATCGGACAACCAACCAGCCGTGAGCATCCGCGTAGGACAAGGGGAAAGACCGATGTTCAACGATAATAAGGAAATCGGTAGATTTGATTTGACGGACATTCCACCAGCACCAAGAGGAGTGCCACAAATTGAGGTAACTTTTGACATTGATGCCAACGGAATTTTGAGCGTTTCGGCAAAGGATAAGGGAACTGGCAAAGAGCAGTCGATTAAAATCCAAGCTTCTTCTGGACTTTCCGATGAAGAAATCCAAAGAATGAAGCGTGAGGCAGAAGAAAACGCCGCAGCAGACGAGAAGAAAAAAGCAGAAGTGGAAGTGTTCAACAAAGCAGATGGCTTGATTTTCCAAACCGAAAAACAACTGAAAGAGTTTGGCGATAAACTTTCAGCCGACAAAAAAGCTGCCATAGAAACTGCCGTAGCAGAACTCAAAACTGCCTTTGAAGCGAAAGATGCCGAAGCGGTAAAAACCAAAACCGAAGCCCTAGACGCAGCGTGGATGGCAGCTTCCGAAGAGCTTTACAAAGCACAAGCTGAAGCCCAACCAAATCCAAATGCTGGTCAGCAAAATTCAGGCTCAGACGATGTTCAAGACGCCGATTTTGAAGAAGTGAAGTAACAGTGAGCCACTGCGGGCAATAATTATAAAATCCTTATTATATATGGTAATAAGGATTTTTCATTTTATTTTTTTAATATATATAAAATAGTATCTTTGCAAACTAAAATTAGCAATATGAATAAAATTATTTTAGGAGATTGTATAGAAGAATTGAAAAATATAAAAGATGCAAGTATTGATTTAGTTATTGCAGACCCTCCTTATTGGAAAGTTATAGGGGAAAAATGGGATTACCAATGGAAGACAGATAAAGAATATGTGGAATGGTGCTTATTATGGATGTCTGAAATATCCAGAGTATTACGATTAGGAGGGTCATTTTATTGTTTTGGCTATTTTAGAACATTGGCGTTACTTGTTCCCTACTTAGAAACTATGGAATTTGATTTAAGGCAACAAATACTAATAGATAAAGGAATGAGAGCTGTTTCTGGGAGAGCAACAAAAAATTATAAATTATTTCCGAATACAACTGAAAGTATTTTATTTATAATAAAGGATAATAAAAAATTTATCAAGCCTTTTCTTAAAGATAAACAAGAAAAATTAGGTTTAAAATCTAAAGAAATCAACGAAGCTCTCGGTGTAAAATCTAATGGAGGAGGAATGTGGAGTATCTATACAGGAAAAAATGTATGTGAGCAGTTTCCAACAGAAGAATTATGGGGTAAACTAAGTAAAATACTTAATTTTGAATTACCATATAAGGAAATATCACAAACATTTAATCCGCAAATGGGACTTACAGATATATGGAGAGACATTGACTTCTACAAAGAAGATAGAGTGCATCCAACTCAAAAACCAATAAAATTAATTGAACGACTTATTTTAGCAAGTAGTAATAGTGGCGATATGATTTTAGACCCTTTCGGAGGTAGTGGTTCAACGGCAATAGCTTCTATATTAACCAATAGAAATTATATAATCATTGAGAAAGATGAAAATTATTATAACAATATTCTTAAAAGGGTAGAATCAACAATGAATCCATTGGCTAGCTTTATTGCTTATGAACGAGTATAAGTTGTTGTTTGGCTTGTACTTACAATTTTTCTCAAAGATATTGTATTTTTGGCAATTTCATTTAAAAAAGGAATATGTTGTTGCCAAGTTTTTTTGTCTTTGGTTATTTTATTTTTTAATTCTGTAAGATTTAAGTTAGGATTTATAAGATTAGGTTTTATAATTGTTTCAAAATCACTATTAGAAACGAAACTGATTAACTCATCATAATTCAATAATTCAATAGGAAGTTTTTCAGAAGATAAATGGGTTCTATCAGCGTTAGGTTCTATA
>JAUNHO010000171.1 GCA_030523905.1 Bergeyella zoohelcum | reverse complement strand
TCCAAAGTTTTCCAGTCGTTTTGTTTTCTGGTAACAATGCCCAGTTTCCGTGAAATATTCCCCGTATGAACATCTAGCGGAATGGATAGAAACCTCTGGTCAATTTGCTTCCAAATGCCTAAATCCACGCCTTTTTTGTCCTTACGAACCATCCATCGGAGAAACATCATCAGCCGTTTTGCCGAAGAATTTTTGTAGGTAGAGCTAATGTGCTTATGGCTTCTGTGAGGTATTTCGCCTAGAAACTCGGTGCGAAATCTATGCAAACTATGATAGAAATTGGTTTCATTATCTTCTAGTAAAAATAAATTTTCTAGGCTATTATGATTTTCATAAACATTCTTCAATCTTTTTATGAAGTATGAAAAATCTTCTCCGTTAAAAGTTCTATGCAAAGATTTTCCTTCAAAGCGTTCTAAATCCTTGTTTGTATGGTTTTTAACGAAATCAAATGGAGCATTTCCCATATAATCTAGCATCTTCTCTGCCGATTTTATAATGCTTTTTCGGTTGCCCCAAGCAATGGTAGCGGAGAGAAAACCCATAATCTCCATATCTTCCTTTTCCGTGAAACGATGCACCATTTGGATAGGGTCATCTGTGATGAAATCTGGCGTGTTGTATTGCTCTGCTTTTTCATCAAGGAAAGATTTTAGTTCTTCAAAATCCATTTTTTATTTTTAATAATGATATGAAACTTTATTTGCGAATTATTTAATTTTACTTTTTATTTTAATTCGTTTGAGTTGCTCTGGGAGAAATGTATTCTCAAAAATTGGTTTTGCTTCATCTATAAACACCGATAAATCAGTATACCGATTGGAAAAATGTCCCAAAATGAGTTTCCCCACATTGGCTTTTTGGGCAATTGTGGCGGCTTCTTTGGCGGTGGTATGCCCTGTATAATCTGCCATTTCTTTCAAATCGTGCAAGAAAGTCGCCTCGTGATAAAGCAAATCAACCTCTTTTATAATAGGGATAATATCTTCCTTATACCGAGTATCACTGCAAAAAGCATAGGAAACAGACGGCTCTGGTGATTTTGTAAGTATTTCATTTTTAACAATATAGCCATCATTCAACACGAAATCCTTACCGAGTTTTAGGTTGTTGTAATCGCAAATTTCTATCTCTGGATATTTCTTTATTTCCTCCATATTAAGGTGGCGTTCCTTTGGTTTTTCCCTAAAAAGATAGCCGTTGCAATAGATTCTATGATTGAGCGGAATGGTATAAACTTCTACTTTTTTATCCTCGTAGATTTTCTCTGATTTTTTCCCATTCAGCTCGTGATATACCACTTCAAAACCCTTTTGGGTCTCGGTAATTCTGAAAATGGTTTCTAGCATTTCCTTAATACCTTTCGGGCCATAGATATGCAGCGGAGTCTCCCTTCCCAAGAGCCTAAAACTTGCAATAAGTCCCTGTAAACCAAAACAATGGTCGCCGTGAAGATGAGAAATAAAAATATGATTAATCTTTGCAAACTTGGCTTTTGCCTTGCGTAGTTGCACCTGCGTACCCTCCCCACAATCTATAAGAAAATGGCGTTCCTGCATCTCCAACAACTGAGCCGTAGGAGCAGAATTAATGGTAGGAATAGCGGAATTGAAACCTAGAATCGTTAAAAAAGCACTCAATTTTTTATATTTTTTTTAGAGAAAAAATTATCTTTTAGTACAAATAATAAAATATTCACCCTTGAATTGTTTTATCACTTAATTTATTGGCATACATACTCCAAAGCAAATATACAAAAAACTTCATAATATTACACTTTTTTCAAAAATATTATCCGAATTTTTAGCCTTCAACACATAAATAATACGGGGAAATAAATTTCCCCCATAAACATTAATGCCTATTACCAACCAAAAAACCAAATTTTCTTTCTTTATTCCTGTGGAAATCATTATATTTGCCCCTTAAAAATTTAATTTTTGTACTACAATGCAAGGAAAAGGATTAATTAAATTGGTTGCGATAGTTCTGGGGCTTATCTGTCTCAATGAACTTTTACCGACTTGGTACGCCAACAAAATTGAAAAGCAGGCAACTGCTATCGCAGGGGACGACCCCATAAAATACCAAAAAGAAATTGAGCGACTTTCAAAGGATACGCTCCAGCTTGGCTTCACGGAACTCTACTATTCCAAAGCGAAAGAGAAAGAAATGAAGCAAGGTTTGGACTTGAAAGGTGGTATCAATGTGCTTTTGGAAATCAACCAAAGAGACTTGGTGAATAACCTTACCAACTACTCTACCAACCCTATTCTCATAGAGGCACTGAACAAGACCGACGAGGTGCAGAAAAACTCTACGAAAAACTATATAGATGATTTCTTTGAGCAATTTGCCGTGGTCAATCAGCAGAAGAAAGCCAATCTAAAACTGGCAGACCCAGAGATTTTTGGTAATACCAACCTCACGGAAATCAAGCACAATAGCACCGATGAAGAGGTGAAAAAAATTGTGAGAAACCGCATAGAACTTTCCACTGGGACAGCCTATGAGGTCATCCGTACGCGTATAGACAAAATGGGCGTAACCCAGCCGAATGTACAAAGAGTACCTGGTACTGGGCGTATCTCCGTGGAAATGCCAGGAGTAAAAGACATTGATAGAGTGAAAAAAATGCTTCAAACTTCTGCTAAATTGCAGTTTTGGGAAGTACAACAAGTAGCAGAGATTTTCCCTTATTTCCAAAATGTGGATAATCTTATCGCTGCAAAAGGAGACTCTATGGGCGTAGCAAAAAATATCTCCTTTGAGAAAATGCTACAACTACAAACCCTAAAAACCAATGGCGTAGCCAATGTAAAAATCTCCGATACGGCTACCGTAAATAAAATTCTTAATAGTAAAATTGCAAAAGCCGCTCGCCCAGCCAACATTAAATACACCAAATTTATGTGGGGCTACAAACCAGAGGCAGGCAATGAAAGCAATTTGGTACTTTATGCCATCAGAGGGAATATCAACCAAAAAGCACCAGTAGATGGAGCGGTAGAATCTGCCAACATCAGCTATGATGAGCTTAGTAGAATAATGGTAAATATGCAAATGGATAGCAAAGGAGCAAAAGAATGGGCTAGTCTTACCGAGAAAAATGTAGGCAGACCTGTGGCTGTTACCCTTGACGAGGTGGTCTATACCGCACCGAATGTTATCAATAA
>JAUNHO010000170.1:448-3202 GCA_030523905.1 Bergeyella zoohelcum | reverse complement strand
CGGTAGGCTCTTGTGCCCAGATTGGTAAAAATGTGCATTTGAGTGGCGGAGTAGGTATTGGTGGGGTTTTGGAACCACTACAAGCCGCTCCTGTGATTATAGAAGATGATGTTTTTGTAGGTTCTAGATGTATCGTGGTGGAAGGCGTGAGAGTGGAAAAAGAAGCCGTACTAGGGGCTAATGTCGTTCTGACGGCATCTACCAAAATAATAGATGTAACAGGTGATGAGCCTGTGGAACTGAAAGGCAGAGTTCCTGCTCGTTCGGTAGTGATTCCTGGTAGCTATACCAAGAAATTCCCAGCAGGTGAGTTCCAAGTGCCGTGTGCTTTAATCATCGGGAAAAGAAAAGAATCAACCGACAAAAAAACATCTCTAAATGACGCATTGAGAGAGAATAATGTAGCGGTATAATTTTGAATATATAACTTAAAATCGAGATTCATATTTTTACGAATCTCGATTTTGTTTTAATGAAAAATAATTGAAGTTAGATTTTAATTATTTTCTTCGTGAAACTACCTTTATCAGTGGTTACTTTTATGATGTAGTTTCCTTTATCTAAATGATTTAGGTTGATTGTTTTAGACTCGGAGGTGTTTCCAAATACCTTTTGTCCGCTAACGGAGAAAACTTCTACACTTTTTATTTTATGCGGAAGGTCTATCGTAACGATGTCTTTCACAGGATTAGGATAGACATTGATTTGAGTATTTAGGTGGTTTTCATTGATAGAAAGAGTACTAGGGCAATCTAATATTTTGGTGAAAACTATTTTGTCCTCATTCTTTCCATCACCGAAATTCCCAGACGAATTTAGACCTGCACCCCAAAGCGTTTTATTGGTTTTTAGTGCTATGGAATAATGATGTAAAGCCCCTTGAACATCTTCCCAGTCGGTATCTGTACCCACCTGAGTAGGAGTAGAGACGAAGCTAAGCGACTCGCCTAGACCTAATTTACTTTTATTGTTATCTCCCCACGCCCAAAGACTTCCATCGGTTTTTATTCCGAAACTAGAAGTATTTTTTGCAGCGGTTATTTTCTTCCATTTATCATTACCTATTTTTTGTGGAGTATGCACAGCGTACTGATGCCCTACACCTACCTCACCTGCGTCATTGGACCCCCAGCCGTATAGGTCGCCGTTTTCTTTTATGGCAAAAGCGTGAGAAGAGCCTACTGATGCCATTTTCCAGTCGGTATCCGTACCTATTTGTGTAGGTGTGTATTTAGAATAAGAATTTCCACTGATGGATAAGCCCCAAGTCCAAAGCGTACCATCTTCTTTTACTGCGAGTGCGATGCCAGTTCCCGCAGAGATGGATTTCCATTTATCTGTTCCTACCTGTACAGGTGTTTTTGTTTTATAAAAACCATCATAATTATTGATACCGAGAACCCCAGAGGCATTAGTCCCTATCGTCCAAAGTGTGCCATCTTTTTTCAGTAGCATAGCGAATACATTTCCTATGGAAAGATCTGCCCAGTCGGTATCTTCCGTTACCTTTGTTATGCTAGTGTAGGTGTCTGTAAGCCCACCACCGAGTACATCTCCCCAGGTCCAAAGTGTGCCATCTGCTTGTATTCCGCCTTGTGTGCTAGATGTCCCTTCTACTTTTATCCATTTGGCATTGTTTCCTATTTTTATAGGTGTAGATTTTGATACATCTGTACCATCTGCCAATTCGTGATAGGTATTTTTTCCCCAGCCGTAGAGCGTGTTGTTTTCGGTGATACCAAAGGTATGCAAGTAGCCAGGGCGTGGGAGAGATTTCCAGCATCCGTCTTGTGCCATTAGTAGATTAGCGGAAATGAATGTTGCTGCGAGACTGATTCTCTTAATTGTAAAAAATGATTTCATACAAATTAAATTTATGGTTAAACGATTATTTTTATTTTATATCAATTGGCATAAAGGTAAAATGATAGTAGCTATGCTCATTGATGTTGGTTTGGTTTTTATCTTTGTAGAAACTATCTATTCGTAGTTTTATGTATTTTTTACCATCACCAGTTTTTATGATTATAGTTTGGTTGATAGGCGTTACGATATGCGTATTCATATCATAGGTATACCATTTCGGAAGTGTTTTTTCTGTACTGAAATCCGTTCCTTTTTCTATGGATTTTACATCATTGAAATTTTTGCTTAAAATAGCAAAACCGCCTTTGGAACTATTGATGAAAATATTATTGTACTTGAAACCTATATCCCAGTTTTCGGTATTTTTTTCAGAAAGACTTATGATTTTATTCTCTCTTAGATTATAGAGTATTTCTTCATTTCTTGCAAATAAATTCTCTACTTTTGTTTCGTTTTCATTGGTTTTTGGGGCTTGGATTTGAGAATATTCAAATGTGTAGTATCCCGCTTTTGAAGTTTCATTTGGCGGATTAGGAGAATCCTTGTAGTAACTTTTGATTCTTAATTTTATGAATTGTTTTTCATCGGCAGTTTTTATGATTATCGTTCGGTTTTTTATGGGATAAATTATAGCATTCTGTGTGTAATACCAGCCTTTTTTATCTCCTAATGGTATGGCGAGGTCATAGACTCTCTCGCTTTCATCTTGCCTGAATAGGCTTTCGTCTGGTGCCTGTGAAATCTCTTCAAAACTGCTATTCAAGATGGCTGCAGCACCTTTGCCGTGTCTTATTTTACCACCATTGATATGGATTCTCTCATTGAAAAATGCTATATCCCAATTAGTGGTATTAGCTTCATTTTTCGGAATTTCTTTATGCTCTCGTA
>JAUNHO010000170.1:0-438 GCA_030523905.1 Bergeyella zoohelcum | reverse complement strand
GCTGGGTTGAGTCAAGGTTAGTTACTTGCTTGGTTTCTATGGTTATAGTTTGCTCATTATCAGTAGTTATGGGTGTTTCTTCCCTATCAGAACAAGACAAAACAGCCAATGAAAACAAGATTAATAGTTTTTTCATGGTAAATGGTATTAGATGGTGCAAAGTTATTGATTTTATTTATAATAAACAAAAATAAAGGATACTTTTTAGATTATTACTAATGGATATGCTTTACTGACTTATTGATAATAAGGTGATTACATCAGTTTTGAAGCATAAAAAACTTCGGTAAAATTAATCACCGAAGTTTCTATATTAAATGATTTTTGCATCTTCTAAAATCAGTTTGATATTTTGGAAAGTATTAGATAATACATCTTTCAATATTTCTTCTTTATTTTTCCAGCTTACCTGTGTTATACCTTCTTCTATTTGCGGAA
>JAUNHO010000169.1 GCA_030523905.1 Bergeyella zoohelcum | reverse complement strand
ACCCAATCACACATATCAAGTATTGAAATTTTAGACAAAAAAATTAGCAATATCACACTCGATGGCGTTTTGAATAAGAAAACATATAATGGTATCATCAATGTAAATGACCAACAAGCACAGGCGAATGTAAAAGGCTTGATAGATTTCAGTACTTCAAAAATAAAGGCCGATGTTTTAGCTGATATTAAACACCTGAATATCAGTCATTTTACAGGACAAAAAACCACACAAATAGCCAAAGGACAAATTAACGGCAAAATGGAGATGAGCAATCTGAACGATTTGGTAATGGATACAAAAATTGACAATTTGGCCTTTACCAATGGAAATGAACATTATAATCTTCCGAATGCCGAGCTAAAAGCCTATTTCAATAACGGAAATAGAGTCTTGCAAATAGACGCTCCGAATATCCTAAATGGCAGAATAGCAGGGAAATACAATCTCGCCCATCTCCCAGATATGCTACAAAATGGCATCGGGAAAATCCTAGTGGGTAGCCCTGTGAAAAAGAATTTCAAGGGAGAAAGTTTCAATATGGAGATTTTCGCTCATCAGACACTGATTAATCTTTTTGAACCCAATCTTCAAATCAATGATGGAGTACGAGTTTCAGGCTCTTACGAGGGCAATGATAATACTTTGGTACTGAATGTAGATGCCAAAAAACTACTCTATCTGATGACCAAAACCCAAGAAGTAACCGAAGCCGATAGAGCCTTGGCGGAAAGTAATCCTAATTATAGACTACCGCAGGCGACCACTACTACGGACTCTTTGGCAGTGGATAATATTTTGGTGAAAATCAATACGGCGAATAGAGAAGAGCCTATTTTCACAAAAATTGAACGCCTGAAAATGGGCGAAAATGTCTTCAAAAATATATCTCTAACTGGTAAAAATGAGGATAATAAAGTAATGCACATCTCTGCCAACTTCCTACACGGCTCTCCGCAAGACGAAATGGCAGAGCAGATGAAACCCTACGCCATCAACCTCAACCAAAGTACCAATACAAATGGCGATTACATCTTCAAATTCTCTCCTACACAGGTGAAATTCAATGAAGTAGCGTGGAATATTGACACTAGCGAAGACCTCAACCATTCCATCACTTATCAGAAAAAAACAGGGCATATTTTAGTTCATAACCTTAGGATTTTTTCAGACAATAGTTCATTAATGCTGAAAGATGCTCTCTTCAAATCTGGCAAAGATTTCCATATAGATGGCGATGTACAAAACCTACAACTTGCCAAGTTAATGGAGATGCAACAAAGTGGTAATCAGATGGATATACAAGGTGTAGCTAATGGTAATTTTAATATTACGATGGACAAAAGCCACCTGCAACCTGTGATAGATTTAGATATTGATAATATCACAATGAGCGGAAAGGAAGTGGGCAAAATAGTCCTCAATGCTAAAAATAGCAATACCGCCAATGTCTTTGATGTAGATGCTAAAATCATTTCCGATGGAATTTTAGGTAAAAACAATCTTCAACTTTCAGGGACTATCAATAACAACACGAGCCGACCAACCCTCAACCTAAAAGCCAATCTAGACGAGTTTGACCTTACTTTCGCACAGCAATTCGTGAAAGATGTCTTCGGTAATATTCGTGGTAAAGCCTCTGGCGACCTCAATATTTCTGGGGCGTTGAATGATATAGACTACAACGGAGACATTGCTCTGAAAAATTTTGGTATGAAAATTAATTTCATCGGTGTAGATTATACTTTTGAGGATACCATCGTCAATCTTTCCAAGGGACGAGCGATACTGAACGACATCGGCATTAAAGACGGAAGAAGCAACTCGGCAGGTAGTATCTCTGGGGTTATTGATTTTGAAACCCTATCTACTATGGCGGTTCAGCTCATTATGAGAGCGGACAATCTATTGGTTCTCAATACCAAACAAAAAGATTTTGACCTATTCTGGGGCAGAGTCTATGGCAAGGGCAATCTCTATGTCTCTGGTCTCGTCTCTGCACTTAGTTTCACTACCGATTTACAGGAACCCTTCCGTGCCTTGAATGGTAGCCAATTTACCTTCAATGCAGGTTCTACTTCCAGCGTGAATGAGTTCGGAATGCTTCGTTTCCTAAAACGAGAATCTGACGGACAGGTAAAAGTTCAGGAAAAAGAAAAAACAGGTGCCAACCTCAATTTGGATTTCAATATCGCCGTAGAAAAAGGTACTACCGTGAATGTCATTCTACCGCAAGATGTAGGAAATATTACCGTGAAAGGAGATGCCAACCCGCTCCGTTTCAGAATGTTCCCAAATGGAAATATCAGTATGAATGGTAGCTATATGGTAGATAGTGGGACTTTCGTTTCCAAAGCCATACTGGAACGAACTTTCCAAATCCAAAGAGGAAGCACAATGAGATGGGACGGCAATGCAATGACACCAGCCCTTGACATCAAAGCACAATATAGCCGAATGGTTACCAACACGGGGCAATACCTCGGGACTTCTCTTCCTGCAGTGAATATAGAGCTGGGAGTGGATATTACTGGCTCTCTGAATGGTCCTAAAATAGGCTTCAACATCTCCGCACCAGACCTTTCTTCGCAAATGAAAGAAACCCTTTCTAGCAAACTCAATAGTGAGAATGAAAAAATCATTCAGTTTGGTTCTATCCTACTGATGAACTCCTTTAATGTACAAACGGGTACAAGTAGTGGCTTTGATTTTGATGCTACCTCTGCCGCAGAAAGCACCGCTTTCAATCTCGCTTTCAAGCAATTAGGTTCAGTACTGAATACTATTAGTAATCAGTTTCAAATCAATTTAGATTATCTAAAAGGTGATGCCAACTCCATCAGTAATACAGGCGACCGTGCCAATGCCAATGTGGATTTCTTCATATCCCCAAGGGTAACGCTGAAAACAGGGCTAGGCGTACCAATCACCAAAGGAACCACCACGGCAGATACCAACTACCTCTCTGGCGAGGGCATCGTGGAATACGATTGGAGTAAAAAGAATGATAAAAGCCGTCTTTTCCGTATCTATTCCAGGCCGTCTAATATTGGTTTAGTAGGTGGAAATGCAGGTAACGGAGCCAACCAATCCTATGGTGTAGGTGTGGTTTATAGCAAAAGTTTTGATACGATTTTCAAGCAAAAAAATAAGAAGAAAAACACCGATAGTATCAAAATAAACAATAACTCTACAAAAAATGA
>JAUNHO010000168.1 GCA_030523905.1 Bergeyella zoohelcum | reverse complement strand
TCTCACATCATAATCTACACCCGCAGCACGTAAGTTTGGACCTGTAAAACCATAACTTAAAGCTCTTTCCGCAGAAATTGCTCCAGTTCCGATTGTTCTATCCATAAAGATTCTGTTTCTCTCATTCAGAGTACAAAATTCGCCCCAAATTTTAGGGAATTTCTTCAAGAAGTTTTGCAATAATTCGTGGAATTTCGGAGTGAAATCTCTTTCAAAACCTCCGATTCTTCCCATATTGGTCGTCATTCTCGCACCGCAGATTTGCTCGTACATTTCATAGATAGCCTCTCTTTCTCGGAAAAGCCAAGTCAATCCTGTGATAGCACCAGCGTCCATACAAGTTACACCATTGCAAATCAAATGGTCTGCAATACGGGCAAGTTCCATCATTATTACACGCATATAATCTACGCGTTTTGGTACTTCACAACCGATGAGTTTTTCCATCGTCATATGCCACCCCATATTATTAATAGGTGCCGAGCAATAGTTGAGTCGGTCGGTAAGTGTAGTGATTTGAGAAAAATTTCTTCTCTCCGAAATCTTTTCAAAAGCACGGTGAATGTATCCCACGGTTTGCTCCGAGTGGAGGATTCGCTCACCATCCATAGTAAGGATATTCTCAAAAATCCCGTGTGTAGCGGGGTGAGTAGGTCCTAAATTGAGGGTATATAAAGACCCATCAATCTGTTCATTGGCTTGGTGATTAAGTATATTAGATAATGCGTTGTCTTTCATATTTCTTTTCGCTTTTAGCTATTGGCAAAATACCAGTAGCGAATAAAATAATTACCTTCCAAACATTTTGTCATTTTTATCGGTACGCGTACCATCTTCCAGCTTGTATTCTTTTAGAAGAGGGTGGTAGCCAAGGTCTTCCATATTGAGAATCGCCCTAAGGTCTGGGTGTCCCTTGAAGCGGATTCCGAAGAAATCAAAAGTCTCTCTTTCCATCCAGTTAGCCCCTGAAAACAAGTCGGTTATACTATCAAATTCAGAATTTTCTCTTGTGGTAAAAGCCTTCAAACGCAGTCTGAAATTTTCCTTCAAATTATGAAGATGATAGATAACGCCTAATTCTTTTTCCTTATTTTCAGGAAAGTGAATACCAGTAAGGTCGGTAAGGAAGAAGAAGTCTAATGACGAGTCTTTCAGATGGTGAATAACTTTTTTGATTTCCTCTTTTTTGATTTCAATTGTAAGCAAACCATATGGCTCCGACACTGATAAAACCGCATCGGGAAACTCTCTACTAATGGCTTCTAAAACAAATTCGTTTGTCATAATATAATGTTGATAGTAATGGCTACTATCTCTATTTTAATTAATTCCGTAAGATTCTAAAAGAGCCTTATATTCAGGCAAATCTCTTCTTCTGATGCTTTCACTTTCTGCCAAAGCCTGTACTTGCATCACGCCTTCAATTATCTGCTCTGGTCTTGGTGGGCAACCTGGCACATACACATCTACTGGAATAATTTTATCGATACCCTGCAACACCGAATAAGTATCAAAAATACCGCCACTAGACGCACACGCACCTACCGCTACTACCCAGCGAGGCTCTGCCATCTGCGTATAAACTTGCTTCAGAACGGGTGCTAATTTTTTAGAGATTGTTCCGCAGACCATCATCATATCGGCGTGCCTTGGTGAGAAAGAGTTTCTCTCCATACCGAAACGAGAACCATCATAGGTAGGATTGAGGAACGCCATATACTCTATCCCGCAACAAGAGGTAGCGAAAGGCAACGGCCAAAGAGAAAATTTTCTAGCCAAACCTATGACACTACTGAGTTTCGTAACGAAGAAACCTTCTCCCTCGTAGCCCTCTGGTGGGGTAGCATCCATTCTTACAATTGGTTTATTATCAGACATAAT
The DNA here is from genome assembly GCA_030523905.1 of Bergeyella zoohelcum. GTDB lineage: Bacteria > Bacteroidota > Bacteroidia > Flavobacteriales > Weeksellaceae > JAUNHO01. The sequence goes on along the minus strand of JAUNHO010000168.1, from coordinate 1,341 downwards.
TGTTTTTGTTTAAGATTAAAAATATTAATAAAATTATCTATCCCAGTCCAATGCTCCTCTCTTCCATACATAAATAAATGCAAGGAAAAAGATGCTGACAAAAGTGAGAACTGCTAAAAATCCTTCAAAGCCAAACTCTCTGAAATTCAAGGCATAAGGATAGAAAAATATGATTTCAATATCAAAAAGAACGAATAAGACAGCGGTAAGAAAATACTTCACGGAAAACGGACTTCTCGCATTGCCCTCAATCTCTACACCGCACTCAAAGTTGTCATTTTTAAGGTTCTTTTCTTTACTCTGTTTAGGGCCTAAAAGGTGTGTCCCTGCCAAAGAAAGTAACACAAAACCGAAGGCAACAGCCGCCTGTATAAGAATCGGAATGTAATTTTCAGGTAGATTCATTTCTTGCTTGTTTATTCAACTGGCAAATTTAGGTAAGATAAATTGAAATTTGAAATTTAATCGCTTAAAAAAATGATTATTTTAATTTTGAAGGGCTAATTTAGAAAGTGTATAAATTACTTCTTTTTCTGTTGGCCTATTTTTTTCAGAACAACCCAAGCGATATAGCCAATGTAGAGAAACAAAACACTGGTATAGATGATATTAATAAGCGTATTGAGTCGCTCATCTTTTACTTGAAAAAACGAGTTGTAAGCAATGAAAATAAAAACTAAAACAGCATATATGCTCAATTGTTTCTTCATTGTAATTTATTGTATATCAATAGAGTATGTTCTTCTTCTTTTATGATTAACAGGGTTGTAATCTTGCCAAAGAAGTTGAATATTTTTATTTTCTTCTAGCTCTGGGTTGGTTTCAAGGTACTTCACGCCTTTACGCTTAAAAGTGTCATAAATTTCCTTGAAAATAATGGAAGTTACGCCTTTTTTCTGGTAATCAGGGTGGATACCGATAAGGTAGAAATTGGCTCTATCGTTCTTTTTTCCTGCTTGTAAAAAATGCCACCAGCCGAAAGGAAATAATTTGCCATTAGCCTTTTGCAAAGCCCTTGAATATGAAGGCATTGTGATGGCAAAAGCCACGAGATTATTATCTTTATCAGCGATACAAACTATGAAATCTTTATCTATAAAACTGAAATATTTTTCTTTATAAGTCTTGATTTGCTCATCGGTGATGGGCGTATAGGTAGAGAGATTTTTATAGGTCTCGTCCAATAGTTTGAACATAGGTTCTACCAATGGTAAAATATCTTTTTTGGATTTGAATTTCAATACTTTAAGTCCATATTTCTGTTTGATGAGTTCATTGAATTTCGTAATTTTTTCAGGTAAAGCATCGGGGAAAACAATCTCAAATTCTACCCATTCTTTT
>JAUNHO010000167.1 GCA_030523905.1 Bergeyella zoohelcum | reverse complement strand
AAATTCGGCGAATTGTTCCCTTCTTTATCAGAAATAATGCTGATTTTCCCAGTCGGCAAGTGGAGTTTTGCCACTACTTTATTGATACTTCCCGTTTGGTTTGTTTGCAAATAGATGTCTTTTGTTTTAGGGTTAAAACCATAGTAATCCGTTACTTCCCAGTTGCCTTTGGTAAGTTGCTTTTTCAGTTTTCCATCGGCAGAATACCAATAAAGGTGGCGATTGCCATCGCGTTCCGAAGCCCAAATGAAAGAATTATCGTCCAGAAACTCCATCGTAATATGGTCGGTTTCTATCCATTTTTCATCGGTTTCGGTGAAAAGCTTGGTTACTTTTCCTGTTTTGGTATTCACTTTCAGTACATCGGAGGCGTTTTGGGTTCTTTCCGAAGTAATCAACACGATTTCATCATTTTTAGCCGTCTGAATCACATTCGGAATATAGTAATTTTTGAACTGAGAAATGTCAATTTTCATTGATTTCGCACCCTCTAAACGATACAAATGTGCCGATACCACGGAGTTTTTCTCTCCTGCTTTTGGGTATTTGAATTTGAAATCCTGCGGATAGAGTTGCCCTGCATATTCATCTCTGGCACCTCGCTTTCATCGGATTTGATGAAGACAATGGCATCGGAGTTTTTCGTCCATTCGTATAGTCTGGCGTGTCCGAATTCCTCCTCATACACCCAGTCTGCCAATCCGTTTAGGATATGATTCTTCTTGCCATCGGTAGTGATTTGCGTGATTTTCCCCGTTGCTAAATCTTGGTAAAACAGATTATTATCGGCAATGAAAGCCACCTTGGTCGCATCAGGTGAAAACCTTGGTTCTTGCACGAAATTTCCATTGTTAATCGCCATTATCTCGCCTGTTTTCAGGTCTTTTACCTCAAATTTTCCTAGAAAAGAATGACGATAAATGGGCGTACTTTCTTTCTGTAATAAGATTTTGGATTCATCATCAGAGAAGATGTAGTTTTCAAAACTTCCATTCACTATATTACCTTCTTTCTGTGCAGTTTTGTAGGCGTATTTGGCAATGCCATCGCGTTCTATCACGGCATAATTTTCACCATTTTTAAGGGAAGCAATCCCAGCAATTCCTTTACCACGATAATACCCCGAATAGATTTTATCCAAAGTGATTTCTTGGGCGGATATTCCTGCAAAAAACACCCCAGCCACAACCGATAAAACAAGTCTTTTATTCATATTAGTTGATAAATTTGCCCAAAAGTAAGATTTTTCATCGGATATTTCAAGTTTTATTTTGATTTTATTGTGTAATTTTGCCGCCTTATTTTTTTATATGAAGAAGATAGTAATGGGAATATTGGTTTGTGCAAATATTATAGCCACTGCCCAAACCGATGATAAAAACAAAGCAAAAACAAACAAAAATAAAACGGAACAAGCCAAGCAAGACTCCGTGAAAACCAGTAAATACGATGACTTCGTTAAAGGAAGTACGCAGAAAAAAGGGCTATTCAATATTTACCAAAAGAAAAATGATGTTTTCTTTGAAATCCCATCGGAGCTCTTTGGGAAAGACCTTTTGATAGTGAATAAACTCTCTACGGTGAATACCCAAGTGAATGAAGCAGGGGTGAATAAGGGCATCAATTATGAAAATAAAATCATTCGTTTTTATGCAGATAAAAAGAATAATAAGGTTTGGGCAAAAACCTTTGACCCTAAAATTTCTGTGCCTGAAAATGACAACATAGCCCAGTCTGTAAAAGATAATTATGCCGAGGCCATCATAGAGTCTTTTGACATCAAAACCTATTCGGCAGACTCTACAAAAGTGGTATTTCAGGTGAATAAAGTTTTCAACGGAAGCTCCAAAAGTTTCAATAATCTATTTGATAATATAGGGCTTGGCTCTTCGGTAAAGACCGAGCGTTCTTATATAGACGAGGTGAAATCTTTCCCCGAAAATGTGGTGATAAAATCTGTGCTAAGCACCAGCGTAACCGAAAACAAGGACACCGCCGACCTTACGATACTCACTACCACCAATATCATTCTGCTTCCAGAGCCTATGGTAGGGCGTTTCTCTGACCATAGAGTGGGCTATTTTACCACAAAGAAAAGTTATTTTTCTGATGAGCAACAGGCAGTGGAGAAAAAAGAACTCATCACCAGATGGAGGCTAGAACCCAAAACCGAAGATGTAGAAAAATACCTCCGTGGGGAACTGGTAGAACCGAAAAAGAAAATTGTCTATTATATAGACCCCTCTACTCCAAAGCAATGGCAACAGCCCATTATAGATGGTGTAAAAGACTGGAATAAAGCCTTTGAAAAAGCAGGTTTCAAGAATGTGATTGATGCCAAACTTCCATCAGAAACCGATAAGGATTTTGACCCAGATGATGTACGCTACTCTGTGATTACCTATGCTGCTTCCGAAAAAGCAAACGCTATGGGACCTTCCGTAGTGGACCCACGAACGGGCGAGATTTTGGAATCTGATATTGTCTGGTGGCACAATGTGATGTCCCTACTACAAACCTGGATGCGTGTGCAGACCAGCATCATAGACCCACAAGTGCGTAGCAATACCCTACCCACTGAAAAAATGGGCAATGCCGTTCGTTTTGCGTCCTCCCACGAAGTGGGGCATACTTTTGGGCTAAAACACAATATGGGTTCATCTTTTGCATATAGTGTAGAAGACCTACGAAGCCCTATTTTTACAGAGAAAATGGGAGGTACAGCTCCGTCTATTATGGACTATGCGAGGTTCAATTATGTAGCACAAGAAGGCGATAATGTAACCCAAATAACACCAAAAATAGGTGCTTATGATGAATTTGCCATAGAATGGGGCTACCGATGGACTGGCGTAAAATCTCCGTTTGATGAAATAAAACAAACACAAGGCTGGATAGAGCAAAAAGCCAATAACCCGCTGTACTTCTATGGAGAGCAACAAAACGAAGTCATAGACCCGCGTTCCCAAAGCGAAGACCTAGGAAATGATGCAATGAAAGCAGGTGAATATGGGCTAAACAACCTAAAAAAGAGCATAGGAAAAATAGTAGAATGGACCACAGAAAAAGGGCAAAACTACGATAATGCCAAAGAACTCTACAACCAAATCATCAACCAATGGCATATGTATAACACTCATACTTTGGCGAATGTTGGGGGGCTTTATCTCACACCGAATGTACTGGGAGATGGTAATAAATCTTATCAATCCGTGCCATACGATGTACAGAAAAGAGCC
>JAUNHO010000166.1 GCA_030523905.1 Bergeyella zoohelcum | reverse complement strand
TACAAGAAAAGAAACTATCGCGGTAATTTTCTTTGCATTATCGGCAAATACTTTTGCTCAAACAGAAAAAAAGAAAGATACCCTCAAAGAAAATAAGATTGAGGAAGTGGTGGTAACTGCTTTAGGGATTACCAAGAAAAAAGAAAAAATTGGCTATTCCACTCAGGAAGTAAATACTAAGCAGTTTGAAAACATCACTACTCCAAGTGTTTCTAACCTTTTCTCTGGTCAAGTTTCGGGGCTTAATGTTTCTAATCCTCCAGGTATGCAACAAACCCCTATATTTACCCTTCGTGGTAATACGAATTTGATTATCGTAATCGATGGCGTTATTGTAGATAGCAGCGTTTATGAAAACCTAAATCCCAATAATATTGAGAATATCAATGTATTAAAAGGAGCTACTGCTTCGGCATTATACGGCTCAAGAGGTAGATACGGAGCGGTTCTCATCACCACTAAAAATGCTAAAAAGAAAGGTTTTAGTGTAGAATTTTCTCAAAATATAATGGTGAGTGCTGGTTTTACCAATTTGCCCAAAACACAAACGGAATTTGGTAATGGTTCTCAGGGGAAATATGAATTTTGGGACGGTGCCGATGGTGGTATCAATGATGGGGATATGATTTGGGGACCTCGTTTTAGAGAGGGACTAAAAATTGCACAGTGGAATAGCCCTATTAGAGATAAACAAACAGGGGAAATCATCCAGTGGTATGGTGCCGTTACAGGAACTCAATATGATGACAGGTCAAGATACGAAAGAGTTCCTATAGACTGGAAATATCATGATAACTTGAACATTTTCTTAAAACCAGCCGTTATTCATAACAATAATCTTTCGGTGGCATATAAAAATGAAAACAATGAATTTAGACTCGCTGCTAATTATCAAAAACATGAAGATAAAGTTCCCGAAGCATTTTTGAGAAAAGCAGGTTTTACATTCTCTACCATTAATAAAATTACACCGAAATTAACCTTTGATAGTAAGGTAAATTATAACAATACTTTCACGCCCAATATCCCAAATTATGACTATAACCCTAGTGGACACATGTACACCATCTTGATTTGGATGGGAGCTGATGTAGATGGTCATGATTTAAGGAAAAACCTCTGGATTCCTGGTCAATACGGCATTCAACAAGCCAACTGGAACTACGCTTGGTACAACAACCCTTGGTTCGGTGCGAAATACTATAAAAACAAAAATAATACTGATTTGCTCAATGCTCAGACAGGCTTAAAATATGATTTTAGCAGTAAATTCAGCGTTAAGGGGAAAGTATCCATCGTTCAAAATAATAATACACAGGAGATTCTAAGCCCAAAATCTTATTTCAATTATAGTGCACCAAGAGAGGGCGGATACCAAATCAATAAAACCAAAACAACCAATTTGAACTATGATGTTTTGGCAACTTATAAAAATCAAATATCTGATAACATAGACTTTACAGTTAATGCAGGAGGTTCAGGGTTTTATTATAAAAACTATATAGACAATAAACAAACCGATGGACTTACAATTCCTGAAGTTTATACTTTGGAAAATTCTACAGGGAATATAAAACCTTACCAGTATTTATCAGAAAAACTCATTTACAGTTTGTACAGTTCTGTGGATTTTGGGTTTTATAATTCCATCTACCTCAACCTATCGGGTAGGAATGACTGGTCTTCTACGCTACCCAAAGAAAATCGTTCATATTTTTATCCATCTGCTTCCATCAGTGCGGTGATTTCTAATATGGTAAAAATGCCAGAAGCTATTAATTTGGTCAAACTTTCTGCATCTTGGGCAAAGGTATCTTATGATTTTAAGCCGTATGACATCAGAAATTACTATAATAACAATGCTGGTGCTACTTTCAACGGTTTGCCAATGTACAGTTTCCCTAATAAATTGAATTTTGAAAACTCGGTAAAACCAGAAAAAACAAGGTCTTATGAATTGGGATTAAGCTTAGCATTTCTTAAAAACAGAATTAGCTTTGATGCCACATACTTCAATACATTAGATTATGATAATATCTTAGAATTCCCTGCTGCTCAGTCCTCTGGATACCAAACTCAACTGGTAAATGGAAATAAATACACCAACCAAGGGATAGAAATTTCTTTGGGATTAACCCCTATTAAAACCCATAATTTCACTTGGAAATCCCTCATCAATTGGAGTACATTTGAGCAAAGATTGACCGAAATCTATGGCGGACTTGAAGTGTATAAAAACCTCAAACTGAATGAAAGGACGGATAGTTATTATGACATCGTTTGGAAAAAATCTCCTGATGGCAAAGTGATTTTAGATGCCAATACAGGGATGCCTACAAGAGAATCTACTCCTCAAAATTTAGGTCACTTAAATCCCGATTGGACTTTTGGTTTTACCAATAACTTTAAGTATAAAAACCTTACATTATCTGTTGGTATAGACGGAAGCGTAGGAGGAATTATGCGTTCGCAAGTTGTAGAAAAAATGTGGTGGGGAGGTAAACACCCTAACTCTGTGGAATTTAGAGACAGAGAATACGCCACGCCTGGAATTTATTACTTCGTGCCAGATGGAGTAAATTATGATGCTACAACGGGAACTTACACGCCACATACCAAAGCCATTAGCTTCCAAGATTGGGCTCAGAATTATCCTTATAGAGCGAGGGTAACAGAACAAGAAAGCAAACAATTTGCAAATATTTTTGATAAAACCTTTGTAAAACTTCGTTCTGTATCTCTTGCGTATGATTTCACACGAATGCTTAATCCTAAGGGATATATCAAAAATCTAACGGTACACCTTTCGGGGTATAATCTATGGATGTGGAAAAAATCTAAAAACTTATACTCAGACCCTGATTATAAAATAGGAACTACGGCTATAGGAACAGGTGGAACTAGCAATACACCTACTAATGACATCCAAGACCCATCAAGTAGATGGATTGGTCTAGGTTTCAATGTTAAATTTTAATTACTCATCAATAACTTTTTGAAAAATGAAAAAAAGATTCAATATAGTAGCACTTTCATTAGCTACATTGTTCATCACTTCTTGCGAAACCGATTTAACAAGAATAAATGAAAACCCTAATGAAAATGAATTGGCATCTGTAAGTCCTCAATTTTTACTCACTACCGTTTCTAGAAATATTTTTCAGGTTAGAAAAGGGCCTCTCTTTGTGAACAGAATGATGATAGCCATAGATGGAGAAAACACAGAGCAATATATGAAGTGGGACTCAGGGTCATTTGGCGATTATAGTTATAATCTTCTTAACAT
>JAUNHO010000002.1 GCA_030523905.1 Bergeyella zoohelcum | reverse complement strand
GGCAAAGAATTTGATTTTGTTAAAAATAATAGCAATTATCAGAATGAAAGAATTTTGTTTTATTAATAAAAAACAGAGTGCCGATTTCCCAGCGTCCTACAATCGTCAATGATAAAAAACGCTTTGGAGACTGGGAAGTAGATTTGATTGAGGGCAAAAATCATTCAAGTTTTGCTTTGACTTTGGTTGAACGAAAATCTGCGTTTTGTCTCGTTCAGAAACTAGAAAATAAAAAGGCAGAAACCGTAGCCAAAGCCATTATAAACAGCCTTGCCCCTTACCGAAAATGGGTAAAAACAATCACCAGTGATAACGGCAAAGAATTTTCCAATCATGAGCGTATTTCTGCAAAACTGGGCATTGATTATTATTTTGCAGACCCTTATTCTTCGTGGCAAAGGGGACTGAATGAATACACAAACAAACTCATCAGACAATACCTACCTAAAAAATCAAACTTGAAAAACTTTGATAATCAATATATTAAAGACATAACAATACGCCTCAACAATCGCCCAAGAAAAAAACTCAATTTTGATACCCCTCAAAATGTTTTTTTATCTATTTTTGCAAAAGATTTTTCAGATGATGATTGATACTGCCAATAATCCTTTTTTATCTTTGTCGCTGTTTAATCGTTAATTCATTATAAAATGTTTAGCCCTACGGAAATTTCTGAAATACAAAAACTACTCGCCCCTGAAAATAAAATTGTAATCATCACGCATTATAACCCAGATGGAGACGCTATTGGCTCGTCTTTGGGACTAAAGCATTATTTGCGTCAAAAAGGCGTGGAGGCAGAGGTGGTGGTTCCCAATGATTTTCCTAAATTTCTGAAATGGATGCCAGAGGCTAAAAAAATAACCATAGCAGAATACAAAAAAAAGAAAGCCGCAGAGCTAATTGCCGAGGCTGATGTTCTATTCATTCTTGATTTTAATACGCCTATTCGGGCTGGGAATTTGGTTTCTGCGTGGATAGAAAAAGCCAAAGCTACTAAGATTTTGATAGACCATCATCAGCAGCCAGATGTCTTTGATTTTGTTTATTCGGATACCAATATTCCTGCGACTTGCCAAATGGTATATCATTTTATACAGGCTAATGGCGATGAAAATTTGGTAGATGAAAATACAGCAAAATGCCTTTATACGGGGATTATGACCGATACTGGTGGCTTCAGATTCCGTTCTACCTCGGCGGAAACTCATAGAATTGTGGCAAATCTGGTGGAAAAAGGGGCAGACCCAGCGGAGATTTCCTCTAATACTTGGGATACCAATACTGTTTCGCGTTTGCATTTATTGTCTCTGATTTTGGGACGAATAGAAATAGTAAAAGACGGAAAAGTAGCGATTCTTTGGCTAAAACGAGATGAATTAATGCAATTTGGTTTTGAAAAAGGCGATACCGATGGCTTTGTGAATTATGGGCTAAGCCTTTCTGGTTGCGTGGTTTCAGCGTTTTTTATGGAAGATGTGTATGAAGATTTTATTAAAATATCATTCCGTTCCAAGGAGAATATAGATGTGAATCAGTTTGCGAGAAAGTACTTCAATGGAGGTGGGCATATCAATGCTGCTGGTGGGAGATATTATAAAAATATCCACGAAACCATAGAGGATTTCAAAGAAAAAATAGAAGAAGAGGAGTGGTAGAATATGTTGCTCTTCCCAAACTTTGATTTTAAGTTGGATTTTTTTTGATGAGAGAATTTTAACAAATTTTTATATTTATTTTTTTGAAAGTTCGGTTTTTTTGTCCCAAATTTGGAAATTAATTTAATAAGACCAAAATGCAAGAAACCAATCAAGCAGAAACAATAAAAATCCTCAATGAGAAAATTCAAACGCAAACCCAATATTTCAAACGCCTAAAAGAAGAAATTAATAAGACTATTATAGGACAATCTTATATGATAGATCGCCTACTGATAGGGCTTTTAGGTGGTGGGCATATCCTTTTGGAGGGCGTACCTGGTTTGGCAAAAACATTAGCCATTAAGACCTTGGCAGAGGCGGTGGAAGGAAGTTTTTCAAGGATACAATTTACCCCAGACCTGCTCCCAGCCGATGTGGTAGGAACGCAGATGTACAACATCAAAGACAATGATTTTTCGGTAAAAAAAGGACCTGTTTTCGCCAATTTTGTTTTGGCTGATGAGATTAATAGAGCCCCGTCCAAAGTTCAGGCGGCATTATTAGAAGCGATGCAAGAGAAACAGGTAACGATAGGCGATGAGACTTTTGCCCTACCGCAGCCGTTTTTGGTATTGGCGACACAAAACCCCATAGACCAAGAGGGAACTTATCTTTTGCCAGAAGCCCAAACCGATCGTTTTATGCTGAAATGCAAAATAGACTATCCTACCTATGAGGAAGAGCGACAAGTGATGCGAATGGTAGCCACGGCAAATACGCCGAAAATCTCCCCTGTGATTAGTATTCAGAATATCACCGAAGCCAAGCAACTCATCAGCGAAATTTATCTAGATGAAAAAATAGAAAAATACATTTTGGATATGGTTTTCGCTACGCGTTTCCCAGAGCAGTATCACCTTTCTGACCTCAAAAATTATATCAGTTTTGGGGCATCACCTCGTGCTTCTATTAATCTAGCGGTAGCGTCCCGAGCGTTGGCATTTTTGAAAGGTAGAGCGTTCGTAGTTCCAGAAGATGTGAAGGCTATTGCCCAAGATGTCCTTCGCCATAGGATAGGTCTCAATTTTGAAGCCGAAGCGGAAAACATTTCCACCGATGAAATCATCAACCAAATTCTTCAAAAAATACAAGCTCCTTAAAAATAATGATTAAAGACATTATTAAGAAAGTAAAACAAATAGAAATCCGTTCTCGGAAGAAGATGGAAGCCAGTCTTATGGGGCAGTATCATTCGGTTTTCAAGGGGCAAGGTATGACTTTTTCCGAGGTGAGACAATACCAATTTGGTGATGATATTCGGCAAATAGATTGGAACAAAACTGCCCATTTTCAAGAGCCTTTTGTGAAACTAATGGAAGAGGAACGGGAGCTTACAATGATGCTTTTGGTGGATATTTCTGCTTCTATGAATTATGGTACGAAAACCCAGCTCAAACGAGAATTTGTCGCTGAAATTTGTGCAAGTTTGGGCTTTTCCGCGGTGGGAAATAATGATAAGGTAGGTCTTATTTTATTTGCAGATAAAGTCTATAAAATCATTCCGCCACAGAAAGGGAAAAAGCATTTATTGTCCATCATTAGTCAGATTTTATCGGCAGATTATCTCCCTTGCCAGACCAATATAGATGAGGCTTTTCGGTATATGATGAGTATTTTCAAGCGGAAGTCTTTGGTTTTCTTGTTTTCGGATTTTCAAGATGATTTTAGTCAGAAAAACTTGAAAATTACGGCTAAAAAACATCAGTTATTAGGGCTTAGGATTTATGATGAAAAAGATGAGCAAATCCCAGACATTGGCTACGCTCAGTTGGAGGATTCGGAAACAGGGCGAAAAATTTGGGTCAATACTTCCGATAGCCGCTGGCGATATAATTTTGCCGAACAACAAAAACAAAAATTCAGGCAGATAAAAGAAGATTTTAACAATAGTTCGGCGGATTTCATCTCCCTTCAATCGGGTACGGATTATGCTAAAATTTTACATCAGTATTTTCAGAATAAATAAATATCAAAAATGAAAAAAATAAGCCAAATTATTGCTTTTTTCATAAGTTTGTCTGTGTTTTCGCAGACTTTGTCTTCGGTTTTAGAAAAAAAACGAGTGGCATTGGGCGAGGTCAATACCTATAAAATCCGAATAGACGACCTAAAAGGCGAGTCAATAAAAATTGCACCAAAGAACGAATTGCTTCCGTTTCATTTTGAGGAAATAAGCGATTCTGTTTCGGTGGAAGGTAGTGTGTATGAGAGAGTTATCCGTTTTTCTATTTTTGATGAGGGTAGATTTAGCATTCCAGAATTTGAAATAAAAGTGGGAGATAAGTCTTTGAAAACCATAGCCTACGAGGTGGAGGTAACTAATATGACACAAGAAGGTGATGAGATTAATGATATAATGAACAACAAAGCCGTAACCCTTGATTTTCAGGATTATTGGGAGATGTACAAATGGTATATTTTGGCGTTTTTGGGTGTCTTGGCGGCTGTATTTTTAGCGGTTCAATTTATGAAATATGGCATTAGAAAAAAATCTCCACCTGTGCTGAATACCAATCAAACCTTAAAAGAATTAGACCTTTTACGAAAAAAGAAATATATTGAAAATGAGGATTATAGAGCGTTTTATGTGGAGTTGATAGACATCTGCCGTAGCTTTATTACCAAGCAATATCACCTCCCTGCCGATGTACTTTTGACCGATGATTTGATAGCACTGATGAAGAAAAACCAAACTATTTCTCAGGATAATGAAATGATAGTAGAGCAGGTCTTTCTACGCGGTGATATGGTGAAATTTGCAAAAGTTTTTCCGAATCAAGAGATGATGAAACAAGATTTTGATAATATTAGAAATTTCGTGAAAAAATCTACCAAAGATTTAGAATTTGAAAATTTGAGAAAAGATGTCTGATTTTGAATTTCATAGCCCTTGGTTTTTACTGCTTTTTTTATTGTTTATCCCTTTGATAATAAAGGATTTAAGGCGTAATAAAAAGCAAGGCATAGCGGTGCCTACTACCAGTAATATGCAGGTGAGTAGGTCGGTTGTTTTTGTATTATTTTTTCTGAAACTTACCAAATATTTGGCTCTTTCAGCACTGATTATCGCAATGGCAAGACCACGAACTTATACCATTACTGATAATCAAGATGATACAAAGGGTGTGGATATAATGTTGGCGGTAGATGTCTCGCTCAGTATGCTTTCCAAGGACTTGGAGCCAGATCGTTTGGAGGCATTGAAGAAAATAGCGGTAGATTTCGTACGCAGTCGCCCTACGGATAGGATTGGGTTGGTTAATTACTCTGGCGAGGCTTTGGCGAAAGTTCCCCTCACTACTGATCATAATGTTGTTACTGATGAAATCACGAATATAGACCCTATGGAGCTGACACCAGGGACGGCAATCGGGGAGGGTTTGTCGGTGGCTGTCAGCCATTTACAGCATAGTAAATCTAAAACGAAAATCGTTATTTTAATGACCGATGGAGTGAATACGGTGGAGAATGCAATGAACCCACTAGTGGCGGCAGATTTGGCACAAAGCCTTGGTATAAAGGTCTATACAATAGGCATCGGCACGAATGGTTTTGCTCTAATGCCTACCGATATAGATATTTTTGGCGACCTTGTTTTTACCGAAACTGAAGTGAAAATAGATGAACCTATTTTGCTAGATATTGCCCGAAAAACAGGCGGAAAATACTACCGAGCGACTTCTAACATACAGCTGAAAGAAGTCTATGATGAAATTAATAAAATGGAAAAATCTGATATAAAATCTTCACAAATTTATAATTATGAAGAGTATTTTAGATGGTTTTTGCTCATTGCCTTTGCAGTCTTTTTATTAGACGCTTTATTAAGGTGGTTGCTTTACAAAACGATAATGTAATGAACTGGAATTTAGATAGTTATTGGTATCTTTTATTATTGTTGATAATTCCCATTTTGGGCGGAATTATTATCTATTTCATAAAATGGAGAAACAAAAGAAAACAAGATTTTGCAGATTTGCAATTTCAGCCGATTATTTTTGGTGAAATCTCTATTTTTTTCAAATTTTTGCCTGTTATTTATCTATTGGCAATGTTTTTTCTTATCATTTCAATAGTTGGGATTATTGGTGGAAAAGAAGAAATGAAAACCAACCAAAAGATGAATAATGTGGTATTTCTACTAGATGTTTCCAACTCTATGAATGCGGAAGATACACCACCAAGCCGACTAGAAACCGCGAAAAATATTATCACGAATGCTTTGCCACAATTAAAAAATGACCGAATAGGAATGGTGGTTTTTGCAGGTGAGGCTCGTTCCATTATGCCGCTTACTACCGATGTTACAGCCGCCGAGCAGTATATGGCAGGGATAGAGACTTCCATTGTTCAGACGCAAGGGACAGATTTTTTGAAGGCAATGGAGCAAGTGGTAATTAGACTGAAAAATGTACCAAAATCGTCCCGCCAAGTGGTATTAATAAGCGATGGAGAAGATAACGAAGGTAATGAAGAAGAAGCCCTAAAATTAGCGAAAAAAGAGGGGATAAAAATCCTAAGCATAGGTGTAGGAAAAGAAGATGGAACCCCAATACCAGAGTATTATTATGGTCAGCTGATGGGCTACAAAACCGATTTTTTCGGTGAAACAATCCTTACTAAACGCCAGACAAGGGCTTTGGAGCATCTAGCGGAAGAAACGGGCGGAGTGTATATCAACGGGAATAATATAAAAAGTGCGGTGCAAAGCCTTAGCGATGAACTGAAAAAAGCGACAGGCGGTACGGAGGTTATGATAAAATCTCAAAATGCGGTACATTATTATCAATATACTCTGATAATCAGTTTGTTGCTGTTTTTTATCATCTATTTATTCAATCCAAAGAAAGACTTGTCGGTATAGATTTTGGTGATTTTTAATTTTAACCTAATTTTAACGATTTTATATATTGTTTTTAACAGATAAAGGAATATTTTTGCAAAGATGATAGCGAAGCGTTATTTCCTTTTTGGGGTTCTTCTATTCTGTGCGGATTTTGCATTGGCACAGAAGTCTTATAATGCCCTTATTCACGAGGGAAATAAGGCGTTTGAGAGCAAGGAATACGAGACTTCTACTTCCAAATATATGGAAGCATTGGAGAAAAACCAAAAGGATTTTACGGCTCACTACAATCTTGGAAATACATTTTATAAACGAAAAATGTATGATGAGGCGAAAGCAGAATACGAAAAAGCTGAAAAATTAGCAAAAAATAAAAGCGATAAAGCGGCCGCACTTTACAATAAAGGCAATGCCCATATGAAAACGAATAACGCAGAGGCTGCGGTGGAGTCTTATAGGAAAGCATTAAAAGAAACGCCTTATGATGAGAATATTCGTAAAAATTATGAGGTAGCCAAAAGAAAACAACAAGAAAAACAGCAACAAAATAATAATTCTCAAAACGATAATAACCAGCAAAAAGACCAAAATCAGCAGAATAAAACAAAGGCAGATAGTGATGAAAAATCTCCTGATGGGAAGAGTCCGCAAGGTGGGAAAAATGCTCCGACCAAGGGAAATGCAGGAGGAGAACAGCAGAATGAACCGAAAAAATCTGTAAATACAATGCCTAAAAACCTGCAAGACAATATTTTAAGACACATAGAAGGTAAGGAGAGAGAAACCGCGAGACGCATCTTGAACAAGAACTCTTATCTAATGCCAAAAAGCAACGAAAAAGACTGGTGAGCAATAAGTTACAATTTTTACTGATGATGTTTTGTTCCATAATTTTTTATGGGCAGGTCAGTATTGCGGTAGATGTAGGTAAACGGACGCTTAATGGCAGAGAGCAGTTCGTTCTCACTGTTATTCAGGAAGTTAATGGGCTAGATTTCGTTCAAGAAACGCCTTTGCGTTCGCCAGACCTTTCAAAATTTAATATCATTGGGCAGAATTCTTTCCGCCAAACTTTCGCCGATCCGAATACCAAAACGCTTATTAACCAAAATATTTACGAGTTTTTATTAGAACCCAAACAAAGCGGTAAAATAAAAATAGGTTCGTTTTTGGTTACCGTGAGCGGAACTATCTATAAATCAGAGCCTTTTGATATTTTAGTACGAGATAATGAAATGGTTTCTCGTGCTTCTACGAATAATTTTTCGGATGATATTTCTCTTACGATGGAGGTAGCTGATAGGGAAGTTTATCAAAATCAACCAGTTACGCTCGTGGTTCGTGCGTTCAGCAGAGATTTTAATGATTTGAGACGAATAGGAAAATTAAAATTCAGTGAATCTAAATCATTGAAAATAAGCCCTATAAGTTTTCAAAAATCGGAAATAGAGCAAAAGGCTAAAACCCAAATGGCTTCGCAGGTCATAGCCGTGATGACCGCCTACCCAAATGATACTGGGGAAATCACCATTCCTGCGGTGTCTGTGGGCTATGGTGAGGGACAAAAAGTAAAGTCTAATGCTCTGAAAATCAAAGTGAAAGAGTTACCGAATAATCCTCCGCAATCGTTTAGGAATGCAGTGGGAGATTTTTCGTTTAGTATTGAAAATCAAGGGGAAATATACGAGGTTGGAAAGCCATTTGAAGTAGTATTAAAACTAAAAGGCGAGGGAAATTTAGATGCTAATTTAATGCCGAAATTGCTAGAAATGGAAGGGGTTACCATACATAAACCCACGATTTTTTCTGATGTTAAAAATACCAGAAATGGAACAACGGGAGAGATAAGAGTTCATTATCTTGTAGTTCCAAATAAGGCGGGGAAAATCAATATTAAAACTGAGGATTTTTCATTTTTTAATCCTAAAAATAAAGAATATATAGATTTAGGGGATAAATCTTTGTCAATAGAAGTGCTTACGGCACAGCAAATTGCGGATAATAAAACAGCATTGGAAAAAGTGAATGAATATACCAATAATGTTTTGGAGACCGTAGATACGCCCATCGTAAAAACTGAAAAATATAAGGTAGAGGAGAGAGAAAAACTCAATTGGAAGTTACTTTTAGGGAATTATGCCTTGATGTTCGTGTTTTTTATGATTTTACTTTTTGTGATTTCAAAATATAAATCGCAAAAAAAAGCCAAAAAGAATGCGAAATCCTCAAAATGGGAAACGATAGAGGAAACAGAAAAAAAGATACTTCAAGAGCAACGATTTGATGCGGAAACTCATCTACTTTATATAGAAAGACAGATAAAGCAAGAGAATTATACAGCGTTTTTCAGTGGTTTTGAGCAAATGAATACTGATTTTGAAACCCATCTAAAACGGAAAAATCTTTCTCTAAAACCATATTTAGAGGAGCGAAAGGGAAGAGATTTTTATGAAAATTATAAGGCTATTGTGCAGAAAATCAAGATGGAACAATACGCTCCGCACCATACCGAAGAGCATATACAGGAACTTTATGATGAGATGAAAATAATCTTTTCGCAGATTGTGGAATATTGAAAAAATATTCATAGTTTTGCGAAAGATTAAAAATTCTAATTCCTATGCAGCTTTTTGAACATTTTGACATAGATGAGATTGTGAAATTCTCTATGGCACTTTTTGTGGTAATAGACATCATCGGTTCTGTACCGCTAATCGTGAGTTTGAAGCAGAAATTCGGAAAAATAGAGTCCGAAAAAACCTCATTGGTCTCTGCCATTGTGATGATTGTTTTCCTTTTTGCAGGAAAAAAACTTTTGGAATTTATCCATGTAGATGTCAATGCGTTTGCTATTGCAGGGGCGTTTGTCTTGTTTGTGATTGCCTTGGAGATGATTTTGGGGATACAAATCCAGAGGCACGAAGAGATAAAATCAGCATCTATATTCCCTTTGGCATTCCCATTGATAGCGGGGGCGGGGGCTCTTACGACCATTATCGCTCATAAATCTATGTTCCACGATATTAATATCGTGATTGGGATTATCCTAAATGTCATTGTGGTTTATATCGTTTTGCGTTCTGCAAACTGGATAGAAAAACGCCTAGGGAAAGACGCTCTGAAAGTGATAGAAAGAATCTTTGGGATTATCCTTTTGGCGGTATCCATCAAGATATTTACATCTAATTTTGCAGAATTACTAAAATCATTAAACATCAGTGTATGAAAACCATTTACAAAATATTCCTCGCGGTATTTATCCTATTTACAGGCTTCAATATCTATGCAATTCATTGGAATTTAGGCTTTTGGGACGAGGAGAATACCAAGTATATTTTTTCGGCATCGGCTGGTATTTTAGGGATACTTGGCGTGGTGGTGCTAGATACTTGGTCTCGTTTATCATCAAAAAAATAAGGAGCGTTTCAGTCTTTCAGTAGTTTGAAACTCATTCTATGGTGGGGCGTTACGCCGTATTCTTTTATCGCATTTCTATGGGCTTTCGTGGGATAGCCCATATTTTTGTTCCAGCCGTATTGTGGGTATTCTTCGTGTAGTTTTATCATCAGCTGGTCGCGATAATTTTTTGCTAAAATGGAAGCAGCTGCTATGGACAAAACTTTGGAATCTCCTTTCACCACACATTGATGCGGAATGAAATTATAGGGGTGAAATCGGTTGCCGTCTACCAAGATAAACTCTGGACGGGTTTTCAGTTGGTCTAACGCAAGATGCATTGCGTGTATGCTGGCATTCAGTATATTATGCTTATCAATGAAGGAAGGTGGAAGTTCGGCAATGGCATAATCTACCACATTATTTTTGATGTAAGAATCTAGCTCTGTTCTGGTTTTGAAATTCAGTTTTTTGGAATCGTTAATGAGATTTTGGCTAAAACTTTCATCTAAAATCACGGCAGCGGCTACCACAGGCCCACAGAGACAGCCTCTACCGACTTCATCGCACCCAGCTTCTATAAGGTTGTCTGTCCATTTTTTTATCAGTTCCATAAGGGGAATAATTTTTAATGATTACAAAATTATAAAAAAAGAGAAAAACTGGAGTTTTATTTTATAGATTTGCAGAATTATAAATTTAGAAAATAGTATGAAAAAATTATTTCTTGGGGCTATGCTTTCCGTGGTGCAGTTAGCATTTAGCCAAAACAGGGCTCCATCGGCTTATTTGCGTTATCCTAGCGAGACTGCTGCTGGGGATATAATGGTGAATAAGGTAAGCGTACATGCTCCATCGCCGTTATATACCTATTACTGTAATCTGCAATGGAATGCAGGTGGTGAGGGAGGAGGATATTGTGGAATGCAGGAACATCCTAATGGTAGAAATTTTATTTATTCCATATGGGATCCTAGTAACAAACAGCCTATAACCGCAGCTTATGCACATCCTACTACAAAGGTGGAAAGATTCGGTGGAGAAGGTACAGGCTTGAGGTCTATGAATTTTGGTATTGGCTGGGAAGAAGATGTATGGTATACTTTCGTAACTAGAACTTGGGGGCAGAGTGACCATACAATGTTTGGTTTTTGGATTTTTGATGAAAAAGGACAAAAATGGACACATCTTATAACGATGGATTATCCTGTGTCAAATGTAAGATTTAATGGGGTTACAGGAACTTTCATAGAAGACTGGCTAGGAAATGGAGAAAATGCAAGGGAAATACGCCACAAAGACGGCTGGAAGAGGAATGCTAAAACATTGGAGTGGAAAGCATTTAATTCATCTCGTTTTAATGTAGTGAAAAACGATCTAGGGGCGAAAAACTATGAAAAAAACTATAATGCTGGGGTCAAAGATGGTTATTATTTTATGAGAACAGGAGGAACTACAACGCCTGAAACAGGTATTGATGGTGCCTTGTTGTCTTTGCCTACTACACTAGCAAAACCAGATTATGCAGTAGGAGAAGCGAAGGATTTTAGCAAGTCAGTCGCTAAAAACCAGTTGTCTTTTTCTTGGGGAGTGAATGAAGCGAGATTGCCACAATTTTCTTATCATATCGAAGTTTATGATAATCCCGATTTTACAGGTTCTCCTGTTTTAGTAAAAGATGAGGTTCTTCCACATGGTAGAAATTTGACTTTAGATACATCTACCTTGAAGCACGGACAAGATTATTACATAGAGTTCTATATCATAGATATTTTTGATAATCAGTCTAGTGTTTATAGAGAAAAATTCACAGCTATTACTGATTATTTAGGTGTGGAAAATAATGTAGTTAATGACGAAATTTCGGTTTCTCCAAATCCGTTTGAGGATAAGATTTATATTAAGGCAAATAATGGGAATTACGAGGCTACTCTCAGAGATTCTTCGGGAAGAGTGGTATTGTCGCAGACCTTGAAAGTATCAGATGTAGGGGTGCTTTATGTTGCCCAAAATTTACCGAAAGGTCTCTATTTGCTTACTTTGAAACAATCAAATGGTGAAGAAAAAACTTATAAAATGTTCAAAAAGTAAATTATAGAATTTAATAAATAAAACCTACCCAGATTTTTTTAATTTGGGTAGGTTTTTCATTGTGTTAATTGTTGTTGTTTTGGAAAATCAATCCACTTTCTTCAAAGAAATCTAGCGTTACTCGGTCGCCATCATTGATGTTTCCTGCCAAAATCTCCTTGGAAAGCCTATTGAGAACTTCCTGCTGTACTACTCTTTTCAGCGGTCTTGCTCCAAAGGCTGGGTCGTAGCCTTTCTTCAAAATGAAATCAATGGCATCTTGGGTTGCGGTGAGAATGATGTTGCGTTTTTCCAATATTTTATTGATGCCTCTCAACTGGAATTGAACAATTTTGCCAATTTCATTTTTATTCAATGGTTGGAAAAGTACTGTTTCATCTATTCTGTTCAAAAACTCTGGGCGAAGCGTTTGTTTCAGTAAATCAAATACTTCTGCTTTTGTTTTTTCCACTACTTCCGCCACTTCATTTTCATTGTCAAAAGAAATTATATTTCCAAAATTCTCCTGAATGATGTGCGAACCAAGGTTGGAAGTCATAATGATAATCGTGTTCTTGAAATTCACCACTCGTCCTTTGTTATCGGTCAGTCGCCCATCGTCTAGCACTTGCAAAAGCGTATTGAAAACATCTGGGTGAGCCTTTTCCACCTCGTCCAAAAGCACCACGGAATAGGGTCTTCTTCTCACGGCTTCGGTCAGCTGTCCGCCCTCGTCATAGCCCACATATCCTGGAGGAGCTCCCACCAATCTAGACACGGAGTGTTTCTCCTGATATTCAGACATATCTATACGCGTCATATTGTTTTCATCGTCAAAGAGAAACTCCGCCAATGCCTTTGCCAATTCGGTTTTCCCCACACCCGTTGTCCCCAAAAATAGGAACGAACCGATTGGTTTTTTCTCGTCATTTAGCCCTGCTCGGTTTCTGCGGATAGCGTCCGATACGGCTTGTATGGCTTCCTCCTGCCCCACTACTCTTCGGTGGAGTTCTTCCTCTAAGTGGAGAAGTTTTTCCCTTTCGCTTTGAAGGAGTTTGGTTACAGGAATGCCCGTCCATTTGGAAATCACTTCGGAGATGTTTTCGGCGGTAACTTCTTCTTTAACTAGCTCATTTTGTTCATTTTGCATTAAAAGTTCTAGCTTTTGTAGTTCCTCTTCTTTCTCTCGAAGTTTTCCATACTGGATTTCCGAAACTTTGGC
The DNA here is from genome assembly GCA_030523905.1 of Bergeyella zoohelcum. Classification (GTDB taxonomy): domain Bacteria; phylum Bacteroidota; class Bacteroidia; order Flavobacteriales; family Weeksellaceae; genus JAUNHO01. The sequence goes on along the minus strand of JAUNHO010000002.1, from coordinate 9,933 downwards.
ATAATCTCCCTGTCTTTGGGCTTTTTCAGATTCCAATTTTAGGGCTTCTATCTCCTTTTTAATTTGGGTCAAATCCTCGGATTTTTGCTTTTCGCCAAGCCATTTTGCATTGATTTCGTTTCGCTCCTCCGTTACCTTTGAAATATCTTCTTTTAGATGGTCAATTTTAATTTGATTGCCTTCTCTGGAAATTGCGGAAAGTTCTATTTCTAGTTGCATCAATTTTCGGTCTAAAACATCGAGTTCCTCTGGCTTGGAATTGATTTCCATTCTAAGTTTTGCCGATGCTTCATCTATCAAATCAATGGCTTTATCGGGCAGAAATCTATCGGAAATATAGCGTTGAGACATCTCCACAGCGGCAATAATCGCCTCGTCTTTTATTCTGATTTTGTGGTGAAACTCATATTTATCCTTAATCCCACGAAGAATGGAAATGGCTGATTCTGTGTCGGGTTCTTCCACCATTACCTTTTGGAAACGGCGTTCTAGGGCTTTATCCTTTTCAAAATATTTCTGATATTCATTCAGGGTAGTTGCCCCCACGGCTCTCAGTTCGCCCCTTGCCAAGGCAGGTTTTAGGATATTGGCAGCGTCCATTGCCCCTTCTCCGCCACCAGCACCCACTAGGGTATGGATTTCATCGATGAAGAGAATTATTTGCCCATCGGACTTAATTACCTCATTTACAACGGATTTTAGCCTTTCTTCAAACTCACCTTTGTACTTTGCCCCTGCGATTAACGCCCCCATATCTAGGGAATAAAGCGTCTTATCCATCAGATTTTCAGGTACATCGCCAGAGATAATTCTGTGAGCAATGCCCTCGGCAATGGCAGTTTTCCCCACCCCAGGTTCTCCGATGAGAATAGGGTTGTTTTTGGTTCTTCTGGACAAAATTTGTAGCACTCGGCGGATTTCTTCATCACGACCGATGACTGGGTCAAGTTTGCCTTCTGCGGCTAATTCATTGAAATTTTTAGCGTATTTTGCCAAACTTTGGTAGGTTTCCTCCGAGCTAGAAGATGTCGCTCTGCTGCCTTTTCGGAGTTCTTTAATCCCTGCTTCCAAGAGGTTTTTGGTAACGCCCATATCCTTTAATAAGGTAGAAACAGGCGAAGAAACCTCTACCAACGCCAACCAAAGATGCTCTATGGTAACGAACTCATCGTCCATTTTTTTTGCGATGTTCGGAGCGTCTAGAAGGATTCTGCTCAATGATTGGGACGGATAGAGATTTCCGCCCTGCACTTTCGGTAAAGTCTCAATATTATTTCGGTTTCTCTCGCGGATGAGCGTAGCATCTGCTTCTGATTTTTTTAGGAGAAACGAAGAAATATTTTCATCTACTTGGAAAATTCCTTCCAATAGATGTTGAGGTTCAATACGCTGATTGCCAAACTCCAAAGCTACTTGTTGGGCTTTCTGAATGGCTTCTTGTGATTTTGTGGTATATTGATTTAAGTTCATATCCTGATTTTTATTTTTAATACTTATTTTACTTAATTTTACCCCTTGTGTATTTATATAAAGATTTTATATACTATTGATATTTAATAATTTATTAGGCAATTGTATTTCTAAAATAAACGAAGTGGCTTTGTCTATCACAAATTATCGGATAATTTATTAAAATTTTCTTTGTTTTTCTTTGCGTTGAAAAAATAACGCAAGGATAAACAAGTTTTTTATTGAAAATTTTTGAAACTTTTAAGTTAAACAAAGACGCTAACGCTTACTTTAAGTAAAACAATGTTCTAAATGCACAACAGATTTAATTTTATATTTTACGATTTGCTAATCACAAAAAGTATTCTATTTATAAAAACAGGACAAAATTTCCGATTTTAGAGATTTTGATAAAGGATTGAAAGACAAAATTTCCGAAAATAAATAAAAAATAGTAGTTGGGTTTGATATGCTAGTTTCAAGGTAAGGAATACTAGAGGAAGGGAATCGTTATTTTTTTATTTTATGGAAATGATAAATTTTATCTATTAAAAATGAAGAAAATATTAATAAAGTTAATATTTGTGTTGGTTTCTATTTTTTATATGATTGAAAATTGTTTTTTATTGAAAATGAATATTTTACTATGTGGAGGTTGAGCTTTTTTATTTCAAAAAAAATTATATCTTTGTCCCATAATTTTAATAGAGTAATATATGAGACTAACTCCAAGAGAGGTAGAAAAATTGCTACTTCATCAAGCAGGTGAGTTGGCAGCTAAACGATTGAAAAGAGGTGTAAAACTGAATTATCCTGAATGCATCGCTTATATTTCAAGTGAGCTAATGGAGGCTGCCAGAGATGGAAAAATGACCGTTACAGAAATGATGGAATGGGGTACGAAACTCCTTACCAGAGACCAAGTAATGGAAGGTGTGCCAGAAATGATACACGATGTACAGATAGAATGTCTGTTCCCAGATGGAAATAAATTAGTAACCGTACATGACCCTATAAGATAATGAATAAGACGAAAAAACAAGAGTCTTCCGCTAAAAAGGGTGGAATGATTCCGGGGCAGATTATCCCAAAGAACCAAGATGTAGTCTGCAACGCAGGGAAAAAGACTGTTTCTATTGAGGTGGCAAATACAGGCGACCGCCCTATTCAGGTAGGGTCTCATTATCATTTCTTTGAAGTGAATAAAAAACTTCAGTTTGATAGAGAGAAAGCATTGGGAATGAGATTGAATATTGCAGCAAGTACGGCAATCCGTTTTGAGCCAGGTGAAAAAACACAGGTAACATTGGTGGAAATAGGCGGAAAGAAAGTAGTCTATGGACACAACGGATTGGTGAATGGAAGCGTGGCAGATGAGTCATCAAGACAGAAAGCACTTGCAACGGCAAAAGAAAAAGGGTTTATTAAGTAATTTCAATTAAAAACCAAAAAAAATGTCTGAACAAAATAATGATAATAAAGAACTTACCCCAATGCAAAATGAGGGGTGGTCTAGAAGAGATTTTATAAAGGTAGTAGGGGTGGCTACTGCGGGAATATCCCTTATGGGAATGAGTCCGCTGTTTGCACAAAACTCCGATGCCGTGAGAGTGAAAAATGGAGAACTCTACATCAAGAGAGAGTTTTATAATAGCCTATTTGGTGCAACTACTGGGGATAAAATCCGTCTGGCAGATACAGAGTTGTTCATAGAAATAGAAAAAGATTTCCAAACCTATGGGGAGGAAAATAAATTCGGTGGTGGTAAGACCATTCGTGATGGTATGGGGCAATCTGCTACCACGCTAGATAAAGATGTACTGGATATGTGCTTACTCGGTGCTACTATTATAGACCACTGGGGTATTGTAAAAGCGGATATAGGTATTAAAAACGGAAAAATTGTAGGTATAGGAAAGGCAGGTAACCCAGATACACAAGATGGTGTAACCGAGGGAATGATTATAGGTCCTGCAACCGAAGTTCACGGAGCGTGGGGCTATATCGTAACAGCAGGTGGGATTGATACCCATGTGCATTACATTTGCCCAGAGATTGTAGATACGGCTCTTTATAGTGGCGTTACTACCCTTATTGGCGGTGGTACAGGCCCTAATGATGGGACTAATGCTACAACCGTAACAGGTGGTAAGCATCACATTAAAAGAATGTTAGAGTCTTCCGAGGGACTGCCTATCAATACTGGTTTCTTTGGTAAGGGTAATGTAACCAATTTTGAAGCACAAGTAGAAATGATAAAAGCGGGTGCTTGTGGTACTAAAATCCACGAAGACTGGGGGGCTACACCTGCTACCATAGATATGGCTCTGCAAGTGGCAGATAAGTATGATGTACAGGTGGCAATCCACTCTGATACGCTTAACGAATCTGGGTATTTGGAAGATACCGTAGCGGCTATCAACAATAGAGCAATACACTCATTCCACACAGAGGGAGCTGGTGGGGGGCACGCACCTGATATTATGAAAATATCAATGTATCCTAATATTCTTCCATCTTCTACAAACCCTACGAAACCTTATACAGTGAATACCGTGGCAGAGCATTTGGATATGCTAATGGTATGCCACCACCTTGACCCAAAGAGTAAGACCGATTTGGCTTTTGCAGACTCTAGGATTCGTCCTTCCACTATCGCTGCGGAAGACATTTTGCAGGATTTAGGCGTTATCAGTATGATGAGTTCTGACTCCCAAGCGATGGGGCGTGTAGGTGAGGTTATTACTAGAACTTGGCAGACGGCTCACAAAATGAAGGTACAAAGAGGTGCTTTGAAGGAAGATAAAAATGATAACGATAATTATAGAGTAAAAAGATATGTCTCTAAATACACCATCAACCCTGCAATTACGCACGGTGTATCAGAATATGTGGGCTCTATTGAGGTCGGTAAAATAGCAGACCTTGTGGTTTGGAAACCAGAAATGTTTGGCGTAAAACCAGAGATTATCTACAAATCAGGTATGATTGTAGCTTCTAAAATGGGGGATCCGAACGCTTCCATTCCTACTCCACAGCCTGTGATTTACAGAAAAATGTTCGGTGCTCACGGTGATGCTCTTACAGAGACTTCTTTCAATTTCGTATCAAAAGCATCTATTGATGAGGGAGTTATCGCTTCTTATGGATTGAAAAAAGCTTGTCTTCCTGTGAAGAATTGTAGAACTATTGGTAAAAAAGATATGATTCACAATAACTCTACACCGAATATTGAAATCAACCCTGAAACCTACGAGGTAAAGGTAGATGGAAAAGTAGAAACCTGTGAGCCACTTAGCGAATTGCCAATGGCACAGAGATATTTGCTATTCTAACCCTAGAATAATAATTAATAAATTTTTGATGAATGGTGATAGCAATATCACCATTTATTTCATAAAAAAGCAGAGCGTAATGATATTGGTGAATGAAATCCTTGCAAATCCAAAGGTTACTGGGCTTGAAAAAGATATTTTGCAAATAGAATGGTACGAAACCTCCAAAAGTGTACTAAGAAGAACCACGGCAGGTGGGCGTGAAATAGGCATAAAAAAAAATAATAGAACTCCATTACAAGATGGTGATGTCCTATTTGTAGATGACAAAATCTACATTCAGGTGGAAATAAACCCCTGTGATTGTATTGTTATTACTCCAAGAAATATGGTGGAGATGGGTGTGGTTTGTTTTGAAATAGGTAATATGCACTTGCCTATTTATATAGATGAAAATGAGCAAATTAGCGTAGCCTATGAAGCTCCACTTTATGATTTTTTGCAACGAAAACAATACGATTGCCATATAGAAAACCGAAAATTATTACAAACACAAATGCTTAGCATTCACCAAATTAAAAGGTAAATAATATGCAAAAACTACTGACACTTTTACAGATTAATGACTCTATGTTTCCCATTGGTGGCTTTACGCATTCCTATGGGCTGGAGTCTTACATCAGTTCAGGATTAGTAAAAGACACTCTCACAGCTAAAAAATATGCCGAAACAATGCTGAAATACAGCGTTTTTTATAATGATGCTGCCTTTCTCAATTTGGCGTATGATTTCGCTTTGGGGAGAAAAGTATGGAAAAAATTTGTAGAACTAGATGATATGGTTACGGCTCTCAAAGCTCCGTATGAAATAAGACAAGCGAGTCATAAACTAGCAATCAGATTCTTGAAGTTGGCACAAGACCTAAAACCTTACGATTTTTGCCAAAAATATTTAGATGCCATACAATCGGGCGAACTTACAGGGCATTATTCTATTGCTTTTGGGCTTTATGCCCAGTTTTCAGGCATTGATAAAAAGGATGCATTGGCGGCGTTTTATTATAATACACTTAACGGAATCGTTACCAATTGTGCTAAAATTATACCGATTAGCCAAAATCATAGTCAAAAAATTCTTCACGATTTGAAAGATTTGATAGAAGAATTAGTCAATCAGCAGGAAGCATTAGACCCTGATTTGATAGGGCTTTGCTGTATAGGGCAAGAGATAAAATGTATGCAACACGAGAAACTTTATACAAGAATTTATATATCGTAAAAAAAATAAAAAATGGAAAATAAATTTGTAAAAATAGGCGTAGCAGGGCCTGTGGGTTCTGGGAAAACCGCATTAATAGAGGCTTTGACAAGACAAATGAGCGAAAATTACAGCATAGGTGTGGTAACCAATGACATCTATACCAGAGAAGATGCCGAGTTTATGATAAAAAACTCTAAACTCCCAGCAGACCGCATTCGTGGTGTGGAGACAGGCGGTTGCCCACATACAGCCATTCGCGAAGATGCCTCTATGAATCTTGAAGCAGTGGAAGATTTGGTAAAACTTCACCCAGATATAGAACTGATTTTTATAGAAAGCGGTGGCGATAATCTCGCGGCTACTTTCAGCCCAGATTTAGCAGACCTTACCATCTTTGTAATAGATGTAGCAGAGGGTGAAAAAATCCCAAGAAAAGGAGGACCTGGCATCACGCGTTCCGATTTATTATTAATCAATAAGATAGATTTAGCCCCTTATGTAGGTGCTAGTTTGGAAGTAATGGAAGCCGATGCTAAACGAATGAGAGGCGAAAAACCATTCATAAAATCTAATCTAAAAACCAAAGAAGGGCTAGATGAGGTCATTAATTGGATAAAAAAATATGCACTTTTAGAGCAATAATATGAATATCAATAAAGATAATTCCCTTAATAGCACCGTGCGGATTTCTTGTAAGAAAGTAGGCGAAAAGACCTTGCTTGAAGAGCGTTTTTTTGATATACCTTATAAGCTTAATCATTTTGGTAATTCTTTGGAAACCAGTTTCTTGGAGATGATTCTGATGTGTTCTTCTCCTGGCGTAATGGACGGAGATACCCTCACAATGGATATACATTGCCAAGAGAATACCGAAATGAAATTTTATACCCAATCTTATAACAAAATTCACCCAATGCCACAGGAAAAAGGGGCAAGGCAGTTTTGTAATTTTAGTATAGAAGACGGGGCAAAATTTCTTTACATACCGCACCCCACTATTCCGTATGAAAAGTCTATTTTCACGGCTACGAATACCATCAAGGTGAAAGAGACTTCTCATTTGATTTGGGGCGACATCATCAGTGGTGGAAGGATTTTTTCAGGCGAGAGATTTCTATTCAAAAAATATCATACTAAAACCAAAATTTTCAGGAATGATAAATTGGTTTTATTTGATAATCAGATGATTGAGCCAGAGTCCCAGCCTGTGGAAGATTTGCTATTTTTTGAGGGATATACACATCAGGCTACATTGGTTATCGTGAGTCGTTTTGCAGATGATTTCAAGAAAGAATTAGATGAGATTCTCTTGGAGCAATTCACAGATAGTAGCTATGGTTTTACACTCTGTGCTGAAAATGCACTGATGCTCCGCGTAATGGGAACGAGTGGCGATGCCCTTCACGATTGGCTTTCAAACATAGGAAATATGGCTTGGGAATACATCAAACATCGTGAAAATACGGAGGAAAAACCTCTTGAAGAGATAGAAAATAAAGAAATAAAGGCTCTCCCAAACAAGGAAAAAAAATCTATAAAAGATAAAAAAACAACCGAGAAAAAGAAGGTTGCTAAAAAATCTACGGCAAAAAAAGAAACGACTGCTAAAACAAAGAAAACCACAAAAGCGAAAGAAAAAAATGCACGAACTATCAATCGTTAGGGATATTATAACCAATTTGGAAGACCATTATAAGGAGCGTTTTTCCGAAATTTCAAAAGTAAAAATAGAGGCAGGTTTGCTGTCTAATGTTCAGCCAATACTGATACAAAACGCTTTTGAAGCATTGGTATTAGAAGACCCAAAACTTGCTAATATAGACTTGGAAGTCGTGCTTCTGCCTATCATTGCTCATTGCGACCATTGTGATAAAGATTTTGAGGTAAAACTTCATCGCTTCGTGTGTGATTGCGGGGAGCCATCTCGTAAAATAGTACAAGGGGAGGAATTGAGAATCAGTAGAGTGGAATTTTTTTAATCATTTTTGACCAAAAAATAAAAAATATGAATACAACAAAACCGAAAAGCAACAGAATGCCAGTAGGCTCTGTACAATGTGATAATACTACGCTTAATCTATTGAAAGCCAATGATTTCGTAGCGAAAGCCATTAAAGACAAACTAAAAAATATGCTAGTGGTCAATATCTGCTCTTCACCAGGAAGCGGTAAAACTACTCTATTGCAAGAGACAGGTAGAAGGCTCGGCAAGGAACTGAATTTATCGGTTCTCGTAGGAGACCCAGAGACGGAAAGAGATGCCGTGAGATTGAGAGATGTGGGGCTGAATGCTTTGCAAATCGTTACTGGGGGTATGTGCCATATAGAAGCCCAAATGATTTTACAGGCGATAGAGCATATTGATTTGGAAGGCACAGATATTCTTTTCATAGAAAATGTAGGTAATTTGCTTTGTCCATCGGCATTTGATTTGGGCGAAGATGTACGCGTTACGCTTCTTGCCTCCACCGAAGGAGATGATAAACCAAAGAAATACCCAAGAATGTTCCTTACTAGTGAGCTAATGCTGGTTTCCAAGGCAGATTTACTACCATATGTGCCGTTTTCTGTGGAAGCCGTTACGAAAGATGCCCGTGAGGTCAATCCAGATTTGGAGGTGATAAGCATCAGTACGCTCAATGGAGATGGCATAGACGAATGGTGCAACTGGCTGAAAAACAAAGCACAAGAAAAACAACAGGGATTACTAAAATCAGAATAAACATCAGAAAAATGCGTAAAATATTTTTATCATTAGGGCTTATTGTATCGGTGTCGGTATTTGCCCAAGAGAAAGAAAATGTAGTGGAGAATATTGTACAGAAATCCAACCTTCATTTACTTTTAAGAAATTCTCTTGAAATCCCTTTTGCAGAAGGGGAACAGGCAGGTTATAAGCTCAACGAAGCCCGTATGGATTTGAAAGGCGAAATTGTAGAAAACCTAAAATATCGCGTAAGATACAGACTGAATAGAAGCCAAAGCCCAAGAGCAATAGACAATGCCCCAGCTTCATTGGATTATGCCGAGCTAGAATATACTTTCGGTGCGAATAAACAATGGGCAATAGACCTAGGGAAACAGGCTAATGACTTCGGTAACTGGGAGTTTGAGAAAAACCCTACTTTTGAGTATGTTTATTCGGATTATATCAATTCTCAGCAAAATCTCTTTATGCTCGGCTCTACGCTCAGCTATAAAGCAGATGCCAATAATACCCTGAAATTACAGGCTTATAATGCGATGAGCCAAACTTTTTCCGAGCTTTATGCCAATACTAAATATGATACAAACGGACTGAAAGCAGCTAAATTTCCATTAGGTTTCAATTTGATTTGGAGAGGAGATTTGTTGGATAAAAAATGGCAAACTTATTATTCCGTGGGCTGGTCTTCGGTGGCGAAGAATAAAACCAATTATAATGTTTCCATAGGAAATAAATTGATACTGAATCAGTTTGAGGCGTATTTGGATTTGCACCATACATCAGCAGCGGTGGATTTTAGCAATAGCATTTCCTCCGCACTCAATGCTTACAGAAATACCAATATTTTTGCCGAAAAAGTGCAGTATCAATCGGCGGTGCTGAGGTTAGATTATGCCCTTACGCCACAGTGGTATATTACTGGGAAAACCATTTGGGAGCGAGTGAATGACAGCAGTGAAAACGGACTGGGGACGGCACTTTCTTCCCACAATACCAATATGATAGGGCTAGAATATAAGCCGTTTGCATCGCAAGATTTCAAGATTTTCGGCTATTTCTCTAATACGAATAGATACTATAAAGAGGCTCTGAAACAGCTAACACCAAACAGCCACGCTAATATAGTAGGAGTAGGAATGCTCTACTATTTGAAAGCATTTTAGGTATCCGAAAATATAAAACCAAGACCGCCATTTGTGTGGTCTTTTTCTTTTGTCCTCTCTTTGATTTATCTCGAGGCTT